>NZ_BAAGSN010000020.1:0-259556 GCF_054782415.1 Sinomonas soli
CACTCTGCCGGGAGGTTCTCGTCACATCACAGCACCCAGATCAAACAACGTCCCTGGGCACTACAGCTAGGCGATCGTGTCGAACAGCCCGGCGAGCTCGGCGGTCAGGGCCCGGGCGAGCTCGGGGTCGGTGCCGATCGCCTTGCCGTCCACGTGGTTCACCGGGGTGAGCAGGCGCACGGAAGAGATGAGCCACACCGCGTCGGCGTCGAACAGGTCCTCCGGCTCGAGCGGGCCGTACCCGAGCTCCCAGCCGGCGTCCTTGGCGGCCGCGAACAGCGCCCCCTGGGACGTGCCGGGGAGGATGCCGGAGTCGAGCTGGGGGGTGACGAGCCTCTTGAGGGTGAGCTGGCCGGCGTCGTCCTTCTCGGCGTGCGCAATGAGCACCGTGGAGGTGGGCCCCTCGAGGACCTTGCCGTCGGCGGAGGTGAAGATGACGTCGTCCGCCGCGTGGGCGTGGGCGTAGCGCAGCGCGGCCATGTTCACCGCGTAGGAGAGCGTCTTGGCGCCGAGGAGGAGCCACGGCGCCCGCTCGGCGAGGTCGGAGTCGTAGCCGCGGTCCAGGAGGAGGACGTCGATGCCCTCCTCGCGCTGCCGCTTCGCGGCGGGCGCCGGCGCGGAGGCGGCGACCCAGCACGTGGCCTCGTGCGCGCCCTCGACCCCGCGGGTCGCCACGAGCTTCACGACCACCTCGGTGAGCGGGCCGACCACCCGCTGGTACTCGTCGAGGGCTGTCACGATGGCCCGCTCCCACGCCTCGTGGCCCGGGACCTCGAGCTCGAGCAGCGCCGCGCTCTTGGTCATCCTGGCCAGGTGGGCGGGGAGCTTGCGCACGTGGCCGTCCAGGACGAGGAGCGTCTCGAACACCCCGTCGCCGCGCGTGGCCCCCAGATCGGTGGCGAACAGCTGCGGCTTCGTGGCGTCCTCGATCCGTCCGTCGGGGAACGCGCGGTCGAGGAACGTCAGGACGGTGTGAGTCATGGGGACAGCTTAGGCTGTGCCCATGGTCTTCCAGCTCCCCCTCGTGGGCCTCCTGCCGGACTGGCTCACGCTGCTGATCTCGGTGGTGGACCTCGTGATCCGCGTCGCCGTGCTCGGCATCATTCCGGGCAACCGCCGGCCCACGACGGCGATGGCGTGGCTCCTGGCCATCTTCTTCATCCCCACCCTCGGGCTGCTCGTGTTCCTCCTGTTCGGCAACTTCCGCTTCTCCGGACGCCGGCGGGACCAGCAGCAGGAGGTGAACGCGCGCGTCCGGGCCGCGCTCGCGGAGTCGCACGACGTCGACACGACCTTCCCGGGCCCCGAGTGGCTGCACTCCGCCGCCGAGCTCAACCGCGGGCTCGGCTCGCTGCCGATGGTCAATGGCAACCAGGTCCGCCTCATCCCCGGCTACGAGGACGCGATCGCCGAGATGGCGGAGGCGGTGCGCGGGGCGAAGCGGTTCGTCAACGCCGAGTTCTACATCGTCAGCTGGGACGAGGTCACCGAGGACTTCTTCACGGCCCTCACCGAGGCCGCCGAGCGCGGCGTCGAGGTCCGCTTCCTCTTCGACCACATCGGCACGCTGCGGATCCCGGGCTACCGCAAGTTCCTCAAGCGGCTCAAGTCCACGAAGGTGCAGTGGCGGCGGATGCTTCCCGTCCTGCCCGTCCACGGCCAGTGGCGCCGCGTGGACCTGCGCAACCACCGCAAGATCCTCGTCGTCGACGGCGAGGTGGCCTTCACGGGCTCGCTGAACCTGATCGAGCGCTCCTACCACCGGCGGGCCAAGCGCAAGTGGGTGGAGCTCATGGCGCGCCTCGAGGGCCCGGTGGTCACGACCCTCAACATCGTCTTCGCCACCGACTGGCTCTCCGAGACGGACGTGCTCCTCGAGGACCAGCTCGAGGCCGCGGAGCAGGCGGGCGACGTGCCGGCGCAGGTGGTCCCCAGCGGGCCCGCGTTCGCCAATGAGAACAACCTGCGCCTCTTCAACACCCTCATCTACTCGGCGCAGCACCGGCTCTCGATCTGCAGCCCCTACTTCGTCCCCGACGACTCGCTCCTCTACGCCGTCACGACGGCCGCCCAGCGCGGCGTCGACGTCGAGCTGTTCGTCTCCGAGCAGGGCGACCAGTTCCTCGTCCACCACGCCCAGCAGTCCTACTACGAGCAGCTGCTCACGGCGGGCGTGAAGATCTACCGCTATCCCAAGCCGTACGTCCTGCACGCCAAGCACTTCACCGTGGACCACGAGGTGGCCGTCCTGGGCTCCTCCAACATGGACATGCGCTCCTTCTCGCTCAACATGGAGGTCTCCCTCATGCTCCCCGGCGGGGAGATCGTGGACCAGATGCGCCGGGTCGAGGACATGTACCGCGAGGTCAGCAAGCGCCTCGACCTGCAGGAGTGGCGGCGCCGGCCGATGCTCCGCCGCTACGTGGACAACGTGGCCCGGCTCACCGCCACGCTCCAGTAGCCGGGCGGAGCCGGCCCCTGCCTCAGTCCTCGGGGAATTCCGAGCCGAGGGCGCTGAGCACGGCGAACGCCTTGGCCCGGATCTCGTCGTGCTCGGCGGTGGGATCGGAGTCGGCCACGACGGCGCCGCCCACTCCGAGCGTGAGGCGCGTGGCGGCGTCGTCCGCGGTGTCCATCACGAGGGTGCGGATCACCACCGAGAGGTCCGCGGCCCCGGTGCGGGAGAAGTAGCCGATGACCCCGGAGTAGACGCCGCGCGGGCCGGCCTCGAGCCGGTCCAGGATCGCCATCGTGCTGATCTTCGGCGCGCCGGTCATGGAGCCGGGCGGGAAGGCGGCCGCGACGGCCTCGGCTCGGGAGGCGCCGGGGCGGAGGCGGGCGTCGACGGTGCTCACGAGCTGGTGGACCGTCGCGTAGGTCTCGACGGCGAACAGCCGCGACACCCGCACCGAACCCGGGACCGCATGGTGGCTCAGGTCGTTGCGCAGCAGGTCCACGATCATGAGGTTCTCGGCCCGGTCCTTGGGGTTCGCGGCGAGCTCGGCGCGCACGCGCTCGTCCGCCGCGGCGTCCGCCGGCGACGCGCCGGGGGAGCGGCGGCGCGTGCCCTTGATGGGCTCGGCGCGCAGCGCGCCGTCGGCCGCGAGGGAGAGGAAGCGCTCGGGGGACGTGCTCGCGATCGCGAGGGGCCCGAAGCGCGCGAACGCCGCGAACGGCGCCGGGCTGCGGCGACGGAGCGCGCCGTAGACATCGAGGGGCACCACGCCGGGCCGGTCGCCGCGCGCGGGGACCGTCGCCTCGAGCGTCGTGGTGAGGCAGGCCTCGTAGGTGTTCCCCTCGGCGATCTCGGCCTGGGCGGCGCGCACCTTGTCCCTGTACTCCGCGGCGGTCTCCCTGGCGGTGAAGGCGGGCACCGCCGAGGTCACCCCGTGCGGCGCCGAGGTCGGGATTTCGGGGGACCTGGCACCCGGCTCGCCTGCCGACGGGCGCTCCCGGACGGCGGCTTCCGCCCGGTCGAGCCACGGCGGGGCGTCCGCGGCATCGAGGGCCAGCAGCCAGACCTCTCCGGCCGCGTGGTCGAGGACCACCGCGCGGGCCGCGAACACGAGCTGGGCGTCGGGGACCCCGGGGTCGACGTCGGACCCGCCGCACTCCCGCTTCAGCTCGTAGCCGAGGTACCCGAGCCACCCGAGCATGAACCCGCAGTCGAGCCCGGGCGCCGGGTCGGCCTGCCCGTGTCCCCATTCGGCGTCGAGCCAGCGGAAGAACGGGGCGCCCGAGCGAACGGAGACCGGCGCGTCGGTCGTCGGCCCGTGGACTACCTCGGTCCGCCCGCGCCGGTGGGCCATGCGCCGCCCGAGCAGGCCGCCGTCGTCCGCCATGATGCTGAAGCGGTTCCGCGGGGTGACCTCGGCGTCCCGCGGGGTGACCTCGGCGTCGGAGGAGTCGAGCCAGACCGCCGCGGCGGACGCGCCGAAGAGCTCGTGGAAGAGCCGCTCGGGGTCCGGGGCCGCGCCGAGGCGGCGGACGACGACGGGCGCGGACTCGCGCGCCGAGCGTTCGGGGGCGAGGAGCCCCCACAGCGACGGCAGCCCGGCGAGCGCGGCGAGCACCCGGTCCGCGAGACCCTCGGGGCGGTCGGCACCCGAGGGGGAGGCGACGGTGACGGCGGCGGCCGCGGGGACGTCGTCGTGCGCGAGCCAGGCCTCCTCCTGGGCGGCCCAGCCGTCCCAGTGCGGCGCGTAGACGTCCCCGTCCCGCGCGAGGGCGCGGCGCCTGCGCTCCTCGGCGGGGGCGTCCACCCACACCACGGCGTCCGCGAGGGCACGCAGGGGCGCGGCACCCGCGCCGACGCCCTCGAGGATCACCACCTCGGCGGGCTCGCTCACGCGCTCGGGCCCGTCCGCGCCGCGGACCCAGTCCCACGGGCGCCAGCGCGCCTCGCCGCCCCGGCGCAGGGGGCCGAGCACGCGGGCGGCGCACCGGTCGATGCCCTCGGCGAGGCCGTCCCATCCGGGGTAGAGGTCCTCGAGGTGGATCAGGGTGACGGTGCGGTGCTCGCGCAGCGCGGCCGCGAGCTCGACGGCGAGGGACGTCTTCCCGGCGCCGGACCTCCCGTCGAGCAGGATCACGGACGGCGCAGGCGCCGCGGCGGAGTGCGCCACGGGCTCAGGCGTCGACGGCCAGGCCGAGCGTGGCGAGCTCGCGCCGCACGTGGGCGATGATCCCGGGCACCGAGGCCGCGATGAGGCGCCACGTGGTCTCGAAGTCGCTCTGGTCGCCGAACCACGGGTCCTCGATCCCCTGGTCGAGGTGGTCCAGATGGGCGACGGCGGGGTCGAACCCGCGCAGCATGCGCACCTTCTCGGCGGTCCCCAGCGGGGCATGCTCGCGCAGGGGCCCGTAGTGGTCCACGTCGAGGGCGAGGATCAACTCGCGCTCGGTGTACCAGGCGGGCTCGAACTGCCGGGCCACATGGGCCTGGGCGCCCAGACCGTGGGCGTCGAGGACGCGCGCGGCCCGGGGGTCGATCGGCCGGCCGACTTCATAGCTGGTGGTGCCCGCCGAATCGACGAGGACGTGCTCGGCGAGGCCTGCCGTGCGCAGCGCGTCGGCGAGCATGAACTCGGCCATGGGGGAACGGCAGATGTTCCCGGTGCAGACCGTGATGATCCGGTAGGGGCTCGCCGTCGAGTTCATGCGACCAAGCATAGGGTTTGCGGCGGCTCCGCTCCGCATCCCAGGCGCCTCGCCGCCGGTGCGTGACGGGCCGCGCAGCCGGCGGTCAGACGACGGCGAGGAGCACGCCCACCCCGACGAACAGCACCCCGAAGGCGCGGTTGAGTGTGCGCTGCCCCCGCTCGCTGCGCGTGAACCGCCGGAAGCTCTTGGCCGCGAGCGCGAAGAAGAACCACATCACGAGGATGTCCACCACCACGATCGTCGCCCCGATGATCAGGTACTGGCTCCACAGCGGGGACTCGGGGCGCACGAACCCGGGGATGAAGGCGAGGAAGAAGACGATCGCCTTGGGGTTGAGCAGGTTGACCCAGAGCCCGCGCTGGAACATGGACCGGGCGGGCTCGTTGGCGAGGGCCGCGGTCGTCTCGGCGGAGGTGTCCGGCCTGCTGAAGAACTGCCGCACGCCGAGGTAGGCGAGGTACGCCGCGCCCAGGTAGCGGATCACGTTGAAGGCGAGCGGTGAGCCGGCCACGAGCACCCCGAGCCCCGCTGCGACGACGGCGAGGTGCACCACCAGGGCGGCCTGCTGCCCGAGCACGCCCCAGATGGCGCGGCGGAACCCGGAGGTGAGCGAGTTGCTCATGGTGTTGATGGCACCGGCGCCCGGGGTGAAGCTGATGAGCAGGCAGGCACCCACGAGGGCGCCCCAGAGGGAGAGTGGCACCCCACCAGCGTAGGGCCGCAGCTCGGCGCTCCCTGCCAGCTGCCCGGCCCCGGCCGCCGTTCGCCGGCCCGCCCCGCGCTCCCTACGCCCTGCCGATGACCTCGCCGTTGGGGATGAGGAACCAGCCGTCCGAGGAGGAGCCCCACCGGTGCCAGCCCGCCGCAATGCGCTCGAGGCCCGCCTGCTCCGTGAAGCCGTACTCGAGGGCCTGCTCGGCGAATGCCGAGTGCAGCACCCGCTCGCTCCACACGCGCGCCTGCCAGGCCCGCTGCTGCGGCGTCGCGTACAGCCAGTTGCTGCTGCTGGGGGAGACGTCGGCGAAGCCCGCCTCCTGCATCCAGCTCACCAGCCGCCGCCCGGCGTCCGGCTCGGCGCCGTTGCGCCGCGCGATGCGCTGGTAGAGGTCCATCCACTCGCCGAGCTCGTCCAGCTCGGGGTACCAGCTCATGCCGTGGAAGTCCGCGTCCCGGACCGCCACCAGCCCGCCCGGCTTGGCCACGCGCCGCATCTCCCGCAGCGCTGCGACGGGGTCGGTGAGGTGCTGCAGGACCTGGTGGGCGTGGACCATGTCGAACGACTCGTCGTCCAGCTCGAGGTCGTACACGTTGCCCGCGATGAAGGAGGCGTTCCCGATCCCGCGCTCCTCGGCGAGCGCCCGGGCTTGGGCCACGACATCCTCCGAGCGGTCCAGGCCCGTCACATGGCCTGGGTCGACGAGCCGGGCGAAATCGCACGTGATGCTCCCCGGCCCGCAGCCGACGTCGAGCACGCTCAGTCCGGGGGACAGGTGCGGGAGGAGGAACGCGGCCGAGTTCTCGGCGGTCCGCGCAGCATGGGCGCGCACCACGCTCTCGTGGTGGCCGTGGGTGTAGACATCGTCGGGGGTGTTGGCGGGGCTGTCCGGCGCTTCCATGCCACCACGTTAGGCGACCACGTCACAGGAACGTGTGAAGTTGGCTACTTATAGCACGGTTTCGCGCGGGCCGCGGGACCCGGGCCCGTAAAGTTAAGGGCGAATCATATACGACCTGACGGGCAACGGTGCCCCTCATCCGAGAGGAGCACAGATGTCCCTGACCCACAGCCCCAACAGCGCCCACGGGATCCGCCGGCACGGACGCATGCGCCTCGGCGAGGACATCCTCCTCGCCCGCCACGGCGACAACATCGCGAGCCTGCGGCTGGACCGCCGGGCCAACCGGATGGTCGCGACCCTGCGCGACGGCAGCATCGACTGCGCCTCCAACTCGGTCCTCGCGGCGGTCCCCTCGCCGATGGCCCGCCTGGGCGCGCAGCTCCACGCTGTCCGCACCGACACCGCCTCGGTCAGCCACTCCGACGTCCGTACTCTCGTCAGGTTCAGCCTGGTGTGGCTGCTCATCAGCGCCGTCCTCACGGTCGGAGTGATCTGGGCCGTGACCACCTCGGGCAACTCCGAGATGGTCAACAGCGCCCTCATGTACCCCGCCTACTGACGCACGGCGCCGGCCGGGCCGCCTCCGCGGCCGGCCCGCCTGGCAAGACCCTCCTGCCGCCGGGGCCGCGCCCTCGCTACCCTGAGCCGGTGACCTCACCCGCCCCCGCCGTCTGGAACCCCCGCCTCGCTCTGCTCGTCGCGGCGACGTACTTCATGGAGTTCCTCGACGGCACGGCCCTGGCGACGGCCCTGCCGGCCATCGGCGCGGACTTCGGTGTGCCCCCGGCCGACGTCAACGTGGCCATGACCGCCTACCTCGTGGCCGTCGCGATGGGCATCCCGTTCAGCTCCTGGCTCGCCGAGCGCTTCGGCCCGCGGCGGGTCTTCACCTCGGCGATCCTGGTCTTCACCCTCGCCTCGCTCGCGTGCGCTCTGAGCCCCGGCCTCGCGGCCCTCACGGCCTTCCGCGCGGTCCAGGGCTTCGGCGGGGCGATGATGGTCCCCGTCGGCTCGCTCGTGGTGCTGCGCGGCACGCCCAAGGACGAGCTCCTGAAGGCCACGGCGTTCCTCGTCTGGCCGGGGCTGCTCGCCCCGGTCCTCGCCCCCCTCGTGGGCGGTGCGCTTACCCAGTACCTCTCCTGGCACTGGATCTTCCTCGTCAACCTCCCCCTCGGTGCCGCCGCGCTCGTGGCCGCGCTGCGGCTCGTGCCAGCGGGGGGCGCCGACGCAGGCCGGCGGCTCGACTGGCCGGGGCTCGGGCTCACGACCCTCGGCGTCGCCGCCGTGGTGGTGGGCCTCGAGCTCTTCAGCGAGGGCCGTCCGGCCGGCTGGGCCGCGGCCACCCTCGCCCTCGGCGCGGCGGCCCTGGCCGCCGCCGTGGCCTGGATGCGCCGGACCCCGCACCCCCTCTTCGACTTCTCCGTACTGCGCGTGCGCACGTTCCGCGCGACCCAGACCGGCGGGTTCGTCTACCGGCTGACGATCCAGGCCGTGCCCTTCCTCCTGCCGCTGCTCTTCCAGGACGGCTTCGGCTGGGACCCGGTGCACTCGGGGCTGCTGGTCGCGGCCGTGTTCGTCGGCAACATCGGCATCAAGCCGGCGACGACGCCGCTCATCCGCCGCTTCGGCTTCAAGCCGGTGCTCGTGGCCGCCGCGGCGGCGTCCGCGGCGACCTTCGCGGGGTGCGCGCTGCTCGCCCCCGAGTCTCCCGAGGCCCTCATCGCGGTGCTGCTCGTGGCCTCGGGCGCGTTCCGCTCCATCGGCTTCTCCGCCTACATGAACGTCCAGTACGCCGACGTCTCGGCCGGGCAGCTGCCCAGCGCGAACGCGATCGCCAACACGCTCGTCCAGCTCGCCGCGGCCCTCGGCGTCGCCGTCGGCGCCCTGCTGATCCGGGCAGGGACGGCCTGGCTCCCCGCCGCCGCCGGCCATGCAGCGGCCGCGGCCCTGCCCTACCGGTTCGCCTTCGCGGCGATCGCGGTGCTCATGCTCGCCTCCGTGGTGGACAGCGCACTGCTCCCGCGCCACGCGGGGACCGAGGTCAGCGGGCGCCGGAGGTGACCTCGGCGCGCTCGGCGGTGAGGGTGCAGCGCTGCCGGCCGAGGCCCTCCACCTCGACCTCGACCGTGTCGCCGGGCGCGAGGTAGGGGAAACGTCCCGAGAGCGCCACTCCGGCTGGTGTCCCGGTCAGGATCACGTCGCCGGCCTCGAGCAGCATGTACTGGCTCACGTGGTGGACGAGCTCGGCCGGGGAGAAGACGAGGTCCGCGGTGCGCGAGTCCTGGCGCGCCTCGCCGTTGACCCAGCTGCGCACGCGCAGGTCTGCCGGATCGGCCTCGTCGGCGGGGACGAGCCACGGCCCGAGCGGGGTGGAGCCCAGGGCGGACTTGCCCTTGGTCCACTGCCCGGCCGCGCCCATCTGCCACTCGCGCTCGGAGAGGTCGTTGGCGCACGCGTAGCCGGCGATGCACCCGGCGGCGGCCGCCACGGTGGGCAGCAGGTGGGCGTCGCGGCCCACCACGACGGCGAGCTCCGCCTCCCAGTCGTACTTCCCGCCCGCCGCGGGGTGCGGGGCCGGATCGAAGGGGCCCGCGACGGTGCTCGTGGGCTTGAGGAAGACGACCGGGACGGTCGGGACCTCGGCGCCGGCCTCGGCCGCGTGGTCCGCGTAGTTCAGGCCGATCCCGATCACCGACCGCGGGCGCGCCACCGGCGCCCCGATCCTCAGCCCGGCCGGGTCGAGGGCCGGAAGCTCCCCGGCGGCGAGCGCCGCGCGGACCCGGGCGGCGCCGTCGTCCGCGAGGAAGGTGCCGTCGATGTCCCGGGTGAGCGGGAGCAGGCTGTAGGCGCGTTCGGTGCCGTCGGGGCCGGCCGCGAGGACGGCCGGCTGCTCCGCGCCGGGGTCGCCGAGTCTCAGGAACTTCATCGATCCTCCATCATGTGGAAAACAATTTCCAATATCGCCCGATTCTACCGCCCCGCCCTCTCGGTTCGCCGACCGTGAACTTGAGCGCACTCCACTCAAGTTCATTTGACATCCGCCGCCCGCTGCGTAGAGTTGAGTGCAGACCGCTCAACTTGGTCCAGACCAGAAACCAGCAGGAGGAACCTATGTCCCGTGCAGTCGGCATCGACCTGGGCACTACCAACTCCGTCGTCTCCGTCCTGGAGGGCGGCGAGCCGACCGTCATCGCGAATGCCGAGGGCGGCCGCACCACGCCGTCGGTCGTCGCCTTCTCCAAGACCGGCGAGGTGCTGGTCGGCGAGATCGCGAAGCGCCAGGCGGTGAACAACATCGAGCGGACCATCGCGTCGGTCAAGCGCCACATGGGCACCGACTGGACGGTCAACATCGATGACAAGAAGTACACGCCGCAGGAGATCTCCGCGCGCATCCTCATGAAGCTCAAGAACGACGCCGAGTCGTACCTGGGCGAGAAGGTCACCGACGCGGTGATCACCGTCCCGGCGTACTTCAACGACGCCGAGCGCCAGGCCACCAAGGAGGCCGGCGAGATCGCGGGCATGAACGTCCTGCGCATCATCAACGAGCCCACCGCGGCCGCGCTCGCCTACGGCCTGGACAAGGGCAAGGAGGACGAGCTCATCCTCGTCTTCGACCTCGGCGGCGGCACCTTCGACGTCTCCCTCCTCGAGGTCGGCAAGGACGAGGACGGCTTCTCGACCATCCAGGTCCGCGCGACCTCCGGCGACAACCGCCTCGGCGGCGACGACTGGGATCAGCGCGTCGTCGAGTACCTCCTCGGCCAGCTCAAGGTCAAGGGCATCGACCTGTCCAAGGACAAGATCGCCCTCCAGCGCCTCCGCGAGGCCGCCGAGCAGGCCAAGAAGGAGCTCTCGTCCTCGACGAGCACCAACATCTCGCTCCAGTACCTCTCCGTCACCCCCGACGGCCCGGTCCACCTCGACGAGTCCCTCTCCCGCGCCAAGTTCCAGGACCTCACCAAGGACCTGCTCGAGCGCACCAAGAAGCCGTTCCACGACGTCATCTCCGAGGCCGGCATCAAGGTCGCGGACATCGACCACGTGGTCCTCGTGGGCGGCTCGACCCGCATGCCTGCCGTGTCCGAGCTCGTCAAGGAGCTCACGGGCGGCAAGGAGCCGAACAAGGGCGTGAACCCGGACGAGGTCGTGGCCGTCGGCGCCGCGCTCCAGGCCGGCGTCCTCAAGGGCGAGCGCAAGGACGTCCTCCTGATCGACGTCACGCCGCTCTCCCTGGGCATCGAGACCAAGGGCGGCGTGATGACCAAGCTCATCGAGCGCAACACGGCCATCCCGACCAAGCGCTCCGAGACGTTCACGACGGCGGACGACAACCAGCCCTCGGTGTCCATCCAGGTGTTCCAGGGCGAGCGCGAGTTCACCCGCGACAACAAGCCGCTCGGCACGTTCGAGCTGACCGGCATCGCGCCGGCACCGCGCGGCATCCCGCAGATCGAGGTCACCTTCGACATCGACGCGAACGGCATCGTCCACGTCTCCGCGAAGGACAAGGGCACCGGCAAGGAGCAGTCGATGACGATCACCGGCGGCACCGCGCTGTCCAAGGACGACATCGACCGCATGGTCGCCGAGGCCGAGGCCCACGCCGCCGAGGACAAGCAGCGCCGCGAGGCCGCCGACCGCCGCAACTCCGCCGAGCAGCTCGCCTACTCCGTGGACAAGCTCATCGACGACAACAAGGACAAGCTGCCCGAGGAGGTCCGCACCGAGGTGCAGGCCGACGTCGACGCCCTCAAGAAGGCGCTCGAGGGCACGGACAACGACGACGAGGTGAAGGCCGCGTTCGAGAAGCTCCAGCAGTCGCAGACCAAGCTCGGCGAGGCGATCTACTCGCAGTCGCAGGCCGGTGCTGCCGCGGGCGACGGCGCGCAGGCGGGCACGCACGACGCCGGCTCGACCTCGGGTGCCGACGAGGACATCGTCGACGCCGAGATCGTGGACGAGGACGAGAAGAAGTAGCCATGGCCCCCCACCACGGAAACGAGAATGAGCACGGCTCCGAGCGCCCCGAGCCGGTGATCCGGGACAACCGCAAGGTGGACCCGGTCACCGGCGAGGCGAGGCACCCGGAGGGCGCGGAGGCCCCCGGGGGCGCCCCGCACGACGACGGCCACGAGGAGATGCGCCCCGTGGACGAGGCCCACGACTCGGGCGACGCCCTGGCCCAGGCCGAGCAGATCCTCAACGAGGCCGAGGCCGGCGAGCAGGAGGGCCACGCGGCCGTCGTGGAGGAGCTGCGCAACGACCTGCTGCGCCTCCAGGCCGAGTACGTGAACTACCGCCGCCGGGTGGACCGCGACCGCGCGGTCGCCGGGGAGGTCGCCACGATGGGCGTCCTGAGCACGCTGCTGCCGGTCCTGGACGACATCGACGCGGCACGGGCCCACGGCGACCTCGAGGGCGGCCCGTTCGCCTCGATCGCCGGCAAGCTCGAGGCGATCGTGGCCGGCCAGGGGCTCGAGCGGATCGACCAGGCCGGCGTCGAGTTCGACCCGAACATCCACGAGGCCCTCATCCAGCAGCCGGGGGAGGGCATCGAGGTGGACACGGTCCAGCAGGTGCTCCGCACGGGCTACCGCACCTCGGCGCGCGTGCTGCGCGCGGCCCAGGTCATCGTGGCGACGCCGCAGGGCTGACCCCCCCCGTTTCGGGTACGCATCTCGTCGCCCTCCGGGCATCTCGGGTACGCGGGCTCCCGGGCCCGCGTACCCGAAACGGGAGATCCGTGACGAGATCCGTACCCGAAACCGTGCACACTTGAAGCAGCAGTTGATCTAAGGAGCGTTCGTGGCAAGTCAGGACTGGGTGGAGAAGGACTTCTACGCCATTCTCGGCGTGTCCAAGGACGCCTCCGAGGCCGACATCAAGAAGGCCTACCGCAAGCTCGCCCGCAAGTACCACCCGGACCAGAACCCGGGCGACGCCGAATCCGAGAAGAAGTTCAAGGACATCACGGAGGCCAACTCCGTCCTGTCCGACCCCGAGCAGCGCCAGCAGTACGACGCGATCCGCGCCATGGGCGGCGCCCGCTTCTCCGCGGGCGGCCCCGGCGGGGGAGCCGGCGCGGCGGGCTTCGAGGACCTCTTCGGCGGCCTGTTCGGCGGCGGCGCGGGCCGGCACTCGCGCGGCTTCAACACCGGCAACCTGCCGCCCGAGTTCGCCGACCTCTTCGGCGGCGGAGGCGGGTTCGGCGGCGCCGGCTTCCAGCCCCCGCCCCAGCGCGGCGCGGACCGCCAGGCCAGCACCACGATCTCCTTCGCAGGGTCCATCCGCGGCACCACGGTGGGCCTGCGTGAGCGGGACGGCGAGGTCATCGAGGTCCGCATCCCCGCGGGCATCCGCGACGGGCAGAAGGTCCGCGTCCGCGGCAAGGGCGGCCCCGGCTCGGCCGGCCCCGGCGACCTCATGGTCACCGTCCATGTCCGTCCGCACGACTTCTTCACCCGCGAGGGCGACAACCTCCGCATCCACGTGCCCGTGACCTTCGACGAGGCCGCCCTCGGCGCCCAGATCGAGGTGCCCACCGCGGACGGCGCGACCGTGAAGATGAAGGTCCCCGCCGGGACGAGCTCCGGCCGGACACTTCGTGTGAAGGGCCGCGGCGTCAAGACCTCCAAGGCCTCGGGCGACCTCCTCGTGACCGTCGACGTCGTGGTCCCGAAGAACCTCTCGAAGGACGCCGAACAGGCCATCCGCGCCTTCGCGGAGGCGACCTCCAAGAACGGCCAGTCGGATCCGCGCGCACACCTTGCGGAGAAAGCGAGGCTCTAGGCCATGGCCATCGACCCGTACGCTCCGATCTTCGTGATCTCCGTGGCGGCGGAGCTGGCCGAGATGCACCCCCAGACCCTGCGCCAGTACGACCGCCTGGGGATCGTCTCGCCGTCCCGCCAGGGCGGCCGCCAGCGGCGCTACTCCCAGCGCGACGTCGAGATGCTCCGGGAGGTCCAGCGGCTCTCGAAGGACGGCGTGTCCCTCGAGGGGATCCGGCGCATCCTCGAGCTCGAGAACCAGGTCGCGGCCCTCCGCGCCCGCGTGACCGAGCTCCAGGCGGAGCTCGCCAACACCCAGCGCACCAGCGAGGCCCGGCGCGTGTTCGCGGCCGGGATGGCCGGCGACGTCGTGAGCCTCGCGCGCGGGCAGCGGCCCGAGGCCCGCTCTCAGGCCCTCGTGGTCTGGCGCCCCCAGCGCTGACCTCCTCGCTCCCGCACCCCAAGGTTCGCCCAACGTTCGCCCGGCGGCGGCCGGGGCCGCCCGCGCGAGGTGCCGGCGGCGTCGTACGTTCGATGCGTGAGTGACCGCACGAGCGAGGAGCCCCGCATGAGCACCACCCAGCACCCCGTCGTCCTCCCGGCCGAGGCCCTCACGGCCGGTGACGAGGCCGTCGTGGACGCGAACATCGACGTCGTCAACGCCATGTACGAGGAGCTGCTCGACGAGCGCGAGATCGCCCCGAACGCCCTGCGCAGCTACTACGTGGACTTCTACCTTGCGCAGATGCTCGACGGCGGCTTCGCCCAGTACGCGCTCGCGGCCCACGAACGGGGACGCGTCGACAGCCTGGTGCGCGAGGGCCTGCACGAGATGGGCGCGACCGGGCACCTGGCCCTCTTCGACGAGCTGGCCGCCGCGGCCGCGGCCCTGACCGTGGACGAGACCGAGGCGTACCTCGACGGCGACCCCGAGGCCTCGGTGGCCGTGGCCCGACTCGAGGACCTGGACGACAGGTTCGAGGGCCTCCTCGAGGAGGAGGACCTCCTGGCGCTCAACGGGGCCTGGCTCAAGGGCCAGGAGGGCCTGCTCGCGCTCGACGAGGACGGCCTCGAGGACGAGATAGCCCGCCGCGTGGGCCTCATCGGCGACCTCGAGGAGCGCCGGGCCGCGGCGGACGGGCGCGGGCTGGAGGACATGCCCGACTTCGAACTCGTGATCCGCGAGCTGTGCGACGCGGCCGGCCACGAGCTCGTGGCCGTCACCACCGCCGACCCGCACTACGTCCGCGACGGGGCCGAGTCCTTCGCCTGGCGCTTCACCACGGACCTGGGGGAGTACGTGATGGTCGAGGAAGGCGACGAGGCCGCCATGATCGACGCCGAAGACGGGACTGTCCTCGCCACCGTCGAGTTCGTGGAGCTGGACGAGGACGACTGGACGGCCGATGATGATGCCGATGGGCATGGTGCGGCCGAGGCCTCCCGGCGGGGCGGCCCCGAGGACGGGCACGCAGCGCCGGCGGCTCCCTGAGCCTTCGGCCAGCGCCGGCCGTGCGCCCTGAGGTCGGCCGGGAGGCGGCATGGACTGGCTCTACAGCCTCGACATCCTCGACGGGGCCTTCGTGGGCGGCGCGGTCGCCGCCGGCGTCGCGGTGCTTGTGGTGCTCATCGCGGCCCGGTCGGACCGCTTGCGGGTCCAGAGGCTCCTCCTCGCCTCGGCGGCCGGGACCCTCGTGGGGCTCACGTTCTATGCCGTGTGGGATGCCGCCGACTTCCTCGGCCTCTACCTCCCGGAGGACGTCGGCCGCCTCCTGATGGCCACCTGCGCGGCCGGTGCAGTCGCCCTGGCCTGCCTGTGGGACCGGCCGGCCTGGCGCAGAGCGCTGGCTGCAGTGGGCGTCCTCGTGGTCGCCGTCTCCGGTGGGACCGCCGTCAACGCCTACTTCGGCTACGACCGTACTCTGGGAGCCCTCGTCGGGGTGTCGACCGGGGCGCCGATCGACCTCGGCGCGCTGGCCAAGGACGTCGGGCCCGCCAGGGGCGCCTCGGCGGGAAAGCTCCTGTCAGGATGGACCCCTCCCGCCGGAATGCCCGTCGTGGGACGCCGGGGTACTGTGCAGATCCCCTCGAACGGCTTCCCCGCGCGCCGCGCCGGCGTCTACCTCCCGCCCGCGGCCCTGACCGCCCACCCGGTCCGGCTGCCGCTCGTCATCCTGATGATGGGCGACCCGGGCACCCCGGACCCGGACGCCGTCGCCAACGTGCTCGACGCCTTCGCCGCCACCCACCGCGGCCTGGCGCCGATCGTGGTCGTCGCGGACCAGATCGGCACCAGGGGCGATCCGGCCTGTGCCGACTCGACTACCTACGGCCCGGCGGAGAGCTACATCCTGGACGACGTCGTCCCCTGGGCCAGGCGCACCTTCAACGTCCTCGGGGATCCGGCCCACACCGCGATCGGCGGGTACTCGAACGGCGGGGCGTGCGCTTTCAAGCTCGCTGCCGAGCGGCCCGCTCTGTTCGGGGCCATGTTCTCTGCGTCGGGGGAGGAGTACCCCGGCGCAGAGTCGCCGCAGGCCGCCATCGCCAACGTCTTCCACGGCGACGTGAAGGCCTTCGACGCCGCCAAGCCCGCCGCGATTCTCGCCCGCCACCGCGGCGTGTACTCGCGGATGACCGCGGTCTTCACGGTCGGCTCGGGCGATCCTACTTTCACGCCCGGGGTGCGGCGTGCCGAGCAGGCGGCCAAGGAGGCGGGCATGACCGCGTCCTTCCGCACCGTCCCCGGCGCGGGCCACGTTC
The DNA here is from genome assembly GCF_054782415.1 of Sinomonas soli. Taxonomy (NCBI): domain Bacteria; kingdom Bacillati; phylum Actinomycetota; class Actinomycetes; order Micrococcales; family Micrococcaceae; genus Sinomonas; species Sinomonas soli. Next base: position 16,322 of record NZ_BAAGSN010000020.1, read on the forward strand.
ACGGCGCGATCGGAGGCGGGTTCCGCGAGGCCTTCGAGGTCCTCTTCCCGGTCCTCGGCCTGGGGGGACAGAAGTAGGCCACCCGCAGGCGCTCCCCCTCAGGGGCGCGCCTCCGGGTGGCCGCGCAGGCCGTCAGCCGCTGTACCGTCAGCCGTTGTACTGCGGACAGGCCTCGTTGGAGCAGCCCTTGTCGCGGGGGACCCACCGGTCCCCGTCCTGCTGCCACACGATGTGCCGGTGCTGCCCGCAGAGCTCGCACGACGGCGCGACGAAACTGTGCTTCTCATCTTCCGTGTAGGTGCGGAAGTCTGACATGGTTCCTCCTCCACGTGGGGCTCCCCACACTACCCGCGGCACGGGGGCGGTTCCAGAGCTCCCGCCGCCCGGGCACCCGGCCGCAGAATGATCCTGGGCGCGCCCTGCGGTGAACCGCATCGGCGACGAGGACGTGTGAAGGGACGAGGAGGTCCCCATGCCCATGGACGAGGAGGCGGTCGCGGCGCTGTACCGCGAGCACGGCGCCGCGCTGCGCCGCTTCGCCCGCGGCGCGGTGGGCAGCGAGAAGGCGGAGGACATCGTGCAGGAGGCCATCATCAGGGTGTGGCGGCAGGCCCCTCCCGCGTCCCAGGGCCTGCGCCCCTACCTGTACCGCACGGTGCGGAACCTCATCGTCGACCAGCACCGCCTCGCGTCCCGCCGTCCCCGCACGGTCGCCTCCGTGGACGAGGGGGGCGACGGCTTCACCGTGGCGGTGGACGCCGAGCGCATCGACGAGCTCCTGGACCGCGTGGTCATGGAGGAGGCGCTCGCCAGGCTCACCCCCGAGCACCGCCGGGCGCTCGTGGCTGTCCACTACCGCAGGCTAACCGTCGCGGAGGCGGCCGCCGAGCTCGGGGTCCCGGCGGGCACGGTGAAGTCCCGCTGCTTCTACGCGCTCAAGGCCCTCCGCGCCGCGCTCGACGAAATGGGGGTGGACCGATGAGCACCGGAGCGTTCCGGCCGGGGCACGAGCCGCGGGCGGACCTCGGCGCCTACGTGCTCGGGGCCCTCAGCCCGGCCGAGCGGGAGGCCGTCGAGGAGCACCTCGCAGAGTGCGCCGCGTGCCGCGCCGAGCTCACGGGGCTCGAGACGCTCCCCGCGCTGCTCGACGCGGTGCCGCCCGAGCGTGCCGCGCAGATCGCGGACGACGCCGCCCGCGCGCCCGAGCCGGGCGTCGCGCCGCGCGAGCTGCTCGCCAGGGTGACGCGGCGCCGTCGCGCGCGTGCTGCCGGGTGGGCCGTCTCCCTGGCCGCGGCGGCGGCGGCCTTCTTCGTCGCGGGGATCGCCCTCGGGCCCGCGCTCGGCGCCCGCCAGGAGCAGGCCGCCCCGCCGTCGCCGAGCGCCACGGCACCGTCCCCCCCGACGACGGTCACCCTCAGCTCGGCCGACGGCGCGCACATCGACCTCGCGCTCGTGACCCGGGCGTGGGGCACCGAGCTCGACCTCACCTGCCGGGGCATGCCGAACGGGGGCGCCTACACCGTCTGGGTCGTCTCGGCCCAGGGCGCAGCCCAGCAGGCGGCCGCGTGGAGCTCGACCGGCTACTCCGGCCGCGCCGTCCTGACGGGGGCCACCTCCTTCGAGCTCTCGGCCATCCGGGCGGTGGAGGTCAGGGACGCCGCGCAGAAGACGGTGGCGAGGACGTCGCTCGGCTGAGGCGCCGGACGCACACGCGCACCTCGGGCGACGGCGGCGCCGCCCCCTGGCCTGCGCCTCAGGCGCGGATGGCCGTGAGGTCGAAGACCACGCGTCCGGCCTTGAGGGCCTTGTTCTCGAAGCTGGTCAGGGTCCGCCCCTCGAACCGGGGGGCCCACCCGCCCACGGCATCGGCCTCCCCGGTAGGCTCGCAGTCCACCCCGGAGGCCCAGGCCGCGGTGAGAGGGCTCGCGGAGCCGGCCAGCTCGCCGTCGTGCGCGTTGCGGAAGTCCGGCGAGGCGGCCACGACGTCCCGCATCTGCTGGGCGTAGCCGGACCAGTCCGTGGCGAGCCGCCAGAGGCCCCCAGGGGCGAGGACCCGGGCGGCGAGCGCGGCGAAGGAGTCCTTCACCATGCGCCGCTTGTGATGGCGCGTCTTGTGCCAGGGGTCCGGGAAGAACACCCACAGCTCGTCCACCGAGCCGGCGGGGAGCATCGATCCGAGCACCTCGGGGGCGTTGGCCTGGACCACCCGGACGTTCGTGAGGCCGCGCTGGCCGATCCGCAGCAGCGTGTTCGCCAGGCCGGGCCGGTAGACCTCGACGGCGAGGAAATTCCGCTCCGGGTCGGCCTCCGCGGCGGCGACGATGGCCTCGCCGAGTCCCGAGCCGATCTCCACGACGAGCGGCGCCCGGCGCCCGAACTCGGCCGCGGCGTCGAACACGTAGTCGGGGTGGACCGAGGTGTCCGCCACGTGCCGGGGGACGTCCACCACATACGCGTCCGCGTGCTCGTCCCACGCGGCCTGCCGGCGGCCCTGGAGGCGTGTGCCGCGCCGGACGAAGCTGAGGGGCTGGCGGCGGTAGGTGCCGAAGGAGGCCTGGCTGCCCGGGGTGAGGGGGTTGGCCGGGGTGGTCGCGGGAGATTCGGGGTGCTCGCTCATTGCCCTCCAAGGGTACCGGGGCACGCACGACGGCGCCCCGCCGGCTTGCGCTGGCGGGGCGCCGTCCGCGGCAGCCGGGTCAGTGGCGCAGGTCCTTGCCCTTCGTCTCCGGCAGGCCGAGCACGGTCAGGATCGAGACGAGGACCATGAGCACGGCGTAGACGTTGAACATCCAGGACTGGTGGAACACGTCAGAGAACAGCTGCTGGAGGTAGGGCGCCGTCCCGCCGAACAGCGCGACGCAGATCGAGTAGGGCACGCCGACGCCGACGGTGCGGATGTGCGCGGGGAACATCTCCGCGTACGCCGCCGGGACGATCGCCGCGGAGCACGCGATGAAGATGAGCATGACGGACATCGAGACGAACAGCTGCCACGCGGCGTCGTGCAGGAGCCAGGTCATCGGGAAGTGCAGGACCGCGACTCCGGCACCGCCGATGATCAGGACCTTCTTGCGGCCGATCCGGTCGCTGACCCTGCCCCACAGCGGCAGGGCGATGAGGAAGACGACGTTGGCGCCCACGCCCGCCCAGAGCGCCTGGGTGGGGTTGATGTGCAGGCTCGAGATGGCGAAGGCCGGGGCCACCACGCCCCACACGTAGTAGATGATGGTCAGGCCGACGGTCATGCCGATGACCTGCAGGGCCTGCTTCCGGTGCTCGACGATGGAGCGCCACAGCGGGTGCTTCGGCTTCTTCGCCCCGTCCGTGAGGCCCTCGAACGCCTCCGTCTCGGGCATCCGGGCCCGCATGATGAGCCCGTACAGGCCGAGCACGGCGCCGAGGAAGAACGGGATGCGCCAGCCGAAGGAGTCCATCTGGGCCTTGCTGAGCACGCTCGTGAGGACCACCCCGAGGAAGGTGCCGAAGAGGACGCCCATGGTGCCGGAGACGTAGATCAGCGAGGACCAGAGCCCGCGCTTCTCGCGGGGCGCGACCTCGGAGAGGTAGGTCTGGGACGAGGGCAGCTCGCCGCCGTGGGCCAGGCCCTGGATGAGGCGGGCCGCGAGGAGGACGAGGGAGGCCAGGGCCCCCACCGAGGTGAAGGTCGGGGCGAGGGCGATGAGCAGGCTCCCGAAGGCCGCGAGGGCCACAGCCAGCGTCATCGACGTCCGGCGGCCGATCCGGTCGCCGATCCAGCCGAACACGAGCCCGCCGAAGGGCCGGGCCAGGAAGCCGACCGCGAAGACGGCGAGGGTCGAGAGGATAGCGGACGTGGGGTCGGCGCCGTTGAACAGCTGCTTCGAGAAGAACGGTGCGAAGGTCGCGTAGACGTTCCAGTCGAACCATTCGACGGCGTTGCCGACCCCGGTGCTCATGAGGGTCTGCCGGGTTGAGGGTGCCTTGCGGACGCGTCCGGCAACAGCGGCGTTGGTGGACATGGGGAGGGCCTCCGGGTGGGGTGGGTCAGCGGCCAGCGAGCTGGGCGGTCTTGGCGAATGCGAGGTGCGCGTACAGGGCCGCGCCATCGGCGAGGACGGCGTCGTCGAAGGTCGCGTACGGGGAGTGGTTGAACGCGGCGGTGCCCGGGTCCACGCCGGCAGGGACGGCGCTGAGCCCGATGAAGCTGCCGGGAATCTCGGCAAGGACCCGGGAGAAGTCCTCGGACCCGCTCAACGGCTGCGCGAGGCGAGCGTGCCGGCCGGCCGCGCCGCCGAAGAGTTCGGCCACGGCGCCCTCCGCGAATTCCGTCTGCGCGGTGTCCGTGATGGTGAGCGGGTACTCGGCCTCGTAGCGGACCTCGACGTCGAGGCCGTGGGCGTGGGCGATTCCCGTCAGCAGGCGCGGGATGGCCGTCTGCATGCGCTCGCGGTGCGCGTCGGAGAAGGTGCGGATCGTGGCGTCGAACTCGGCGGTGTCGGGGATGACGTTGCGCTTGGTCCCGGCGGCGAGCCGGCCGACCGTGACGACGGTCGGGTCGAACATGTCGAACTGGCGCGTGACCATGGTCTGGAGCGCGAGGACCATCTCCGCCGCGACCGTCACCGGGTCCTTGGCCGAGTGCGGCGCCGAACCGTGGCCGCCGGCGCCGAGGACGCGGACGAACAGGCCGTCGGAGGCGCTCATCATGACGCCCGGGCGGGTGACGAAGGTTCCGTGCGGGGCCATCGAGGAGAAGACGTGCATGCCGAAGGCGGCGTCGGGGCGGCGGCCCGCGGCGTCCAGCACGCCCTCTCGGATCATCACCCCTGCCCCGTCGAAGCCCTCCTCGCCCGGCTGGAACATGAAGACGACGTCCCCGGCGAGGCGGTGGCGGGCGTCGGCGAGCAGCGTGGCCGCGCCGAGCAGCATCGAGGTGTGCAGGTCGTGGCCGCACGCGTGCATCGCGCCGTCGATCCGGGAGGAGAATGCGGCTCCGGTGCGCTCCTGGACCGGGAGGGCGTCCGTGTCCGCGCGCAGCAGGACGGTGGGCGCCGGATCCGCCGACTCCCGGCCCGCGCCGCGAAGGACGGCGGTGACCGAGGTGGTGTCCGTGCCGGTCGACACCTCGAGGCCGAGGCCGTCGAGCACCGAGAGGACCTTCTCCTGCGTGCGGGGGAGGTCGAGCCCGATCTCGGGCTCCTCGTGGAGGGCGTGCCGCCACTCGGTCAGCGTGTCCTGGAGGCTGCGGGCGTCCGCGATGAGATCCATGGTTCCTTTCCTGTGACGTGCGCCACGTGGCGGTCGATGCAGACCAGTGTGTCGCTCTGGGCGGTCCAGGGGACTAGATTCGGCAGCATCATGCAGAAGCCCTCCCGCGACAGTCAGAAACATGCAGCGTCTCCGGCGACGGACCAGCTCTCGGAGGCCGACCTCGAGCTCATCAACGCCCTGCAGATCGCGCCGCGGGTCACCTGGCAGGACGCCGGACGGATCCTCGGGGTGCGCCCGGCCACGCTCGCGGCGCGGTGGGAGCGCATCGAGTCCCAGGGCCTGGCGTGGATCACCTGCTACGGGGTCGGCGATCCCACGGAGATGACGCTCGCGTTCGTCGACGTCGACTGCGCCCCCGGCAGCACGGCGGACGTCGCCGAAGCGCTCAACGCGATCCCCGAGGTCCAGACGGTCGAGCTGCCCGCCGGCCACCACGACTGCGTCCTCACGGTCTTCACCGCCACCCTCACGGACTACGCCCGGCGCGTCGCCCCGGCGATCCTGGCCATCCCGGGCGTGGAGCGGGTCCAGACCGCGCTCGGGAGCCGGCTGCACCAGGCCGGCCACTCGTGGCGCATCGCCGCGCTGGGCCCGAAGAAGTCGGCCGCGTTCGCGGCGCTCGCCGGGCGCGGGGCCGTCGAGGGCCCGCTTTCACCGGCGGCCCGCGACCTCCTCCCGCTCCTCGCACGGGACGGCCGGGCGACGGCAGCCCAGATGGCCAAGGACCTCGGGCGGACGCCGTCCACCGTGCAGCGGCAGCTCGCGCGCGTCCTCGGGTCGGGGCTCGTCGCGTTCCGGTGCGATGTCGCGCAGAACGCGGTCGGCTTCCCCGTGACGTGCACCTGGTACGCGCGGGTTCCGCCCGGCCACCACGCGGCCGCCGCCGCGGCCGTGCGGTCGCTGCGCTCCGTCCGCCTCGCGGCGTCGATCACTGGCCAGGCCAACTTCCTCGTGACCATGTGGCTGCGCTCGGTCGCCGACGTCATGACCGCCGAACTGGCACTGCAGGAGAAGGTCCCCGGGATCGAGCTCCTCGAGAGCCTCGTGCTCCTCCGCGTGACCAAGAGGATGGGCGTCCTGCTCGGGGCCGATGGGCGTGCCGAGGGGCGTGTGGCCATGCCGCGGGCGGCCATGCCGGCGGGGCTGGACTGAGGGAGGCGCCGGACAGGGTAGACTGGTAGGTCGGTGCGCATGACGCACCTGCGTCGATGAACGCGTTGACAGGCCCCGCGCCCGGACGCGAGCGCCCCTCGGAGGGTGCCGCCCGGAACCGCGGCGAGGCCAGGCTCCCTTTCCTCGGCGAACCCCGCGTGCCGGCTTGGCTCGTGGGGCCGATCCGACGCTGGAGTGTTCTGACAGCTATGGCTGACACCACCTTCGTTTCCCTTGGCGTGCCCACCGCCCTGACCCGCGTGCTCGCGGAGCAGGGCATCGAGACGCCGTTCCCCATCCAGACCAAGACCCTTCCCGACACGCTCGCCGGCCGGGACGTCCTCGGACGCGGCCGCACCGGCTCGGGCAAGACCATCGCCTTCGCGCTGCCGCTCGTGGCCCGTCTCGCGGAGGCCGGCGGCCGCCGGGCCGCAGGCCGCCCGCGCGGGCTCGTCCTCGCCCCGACGAGGGAGCTCGCGACCCAGATCAACGCGACCGTCGAGCCCCTGGCCCAGGCCGCGGGGCTGAACACGACCGTGATCTACGGCGGCGTCTCCCAGGCTCGGCAGGAGCGTGCGCTCAAGGCCGGCGTCGACATCGTCATCGCCTGCCCCGGCCGGCTCGAGGACCTCGGCCGGCAGGGCCTCGTGTCCCTCGCGGACGTGGACGTGACCGTCCTCGACGAGGCGGACCACATGGCAGACCTCGGCTTCCTGCCGGTGGTCAAGCGCCTGCTCGACCAGACCCCCCAGGGCGGCCAGCGCCTCCTGTTCTCCGCCACCCTGGACAACGGCGTGGACAAGATCGTCAAGCGCTACCTGCAGGACCCGCTCACGCATTCCGTGGACGCGCCCCAGGCAGCGGTGAGCACGATGGAGCACCACGTCCTCCTCACGGCCGACGCCGCGAGCAAGAAGAACCTCATCGAGGTCCTCGCCTCCGGCAAGGGGCGCCGCGTGCTGTTCATGCGCACCAAGCACCACGCCAAGCGGCTCGCCCAGCAGCTGACCAAGTCTGGGATCCCCGCCGTGGACCTCCACGGCAACCTGTCCCAGAACGCCCGTGACCGCAACCTCGCGGACTTCTCCTCGGGCGCGGTCAGCGTGCTGGTCGCGACGGATGTCGCCGCCCGCGGCGTCCACGTGGACGACGTCGAGCTCGTGGTCCACGTCGACCCGCCCGCCGAGCACAAGGCCTACCTGCACCGCTCGGGCCGCACGGCCCGCGCGGGCTCGGAGGGCATCGTCGTGACCATCGTCCTGCCCGAGCAGAAGCAGGACGTGCGCAAGCTCCTCAAGGATGCGGGCGTCAAGGTCGAGGTCACCCCGGTGACGTCCTCCTCCCCCCAGGTGCTCGCCCTCGTCGGCGAGCGCGCAGAGTACGTCGACCCGGCCGAGCGCGCCGCCGCGGTGGCCGCGAAGATGCCGCAGCAGGGCGGCGGCCGGTCCACCGGTTCGAATGCGCAGCGCAAGCGGTCGCGCCGCGGCTCGGGCCAGGGCGCCGCGGCGTCCTCCGCGCACGACGACGTCGCCCGCCGCGGCGGCCGGGGAACCGGCGGCGGCAGCCACCGCAATGACGTTCCGGCCGCACAGGGCCAGGCCGGCGGAAGCCAGTCCGGGCGCGGCCAGCGCTCGCGCGGTCAGGGCGAGGGCGCCGGCCGCGGCCGCGGACAGCAGGGCCGCGGGCAGAAGCGCTCCGAGCAGTCGTCCGGGGGCAGCGCCCCCGTGTGGAGCTCCACCACGGGCGGCACGTCGGGCGGAAGCTACGGCGGCGGCTCCGGGTCCTCCGGCCAGCGGGGCGGAGCTCAGGGCGGCCAGGGCCGCGGGCGCCGCGCTCCCCGCCGCGCGAGCGCGCCGGCATCGAACAGCCGCTGAGCTGCTCGAGCCGCTGAGCACCACGGACCAGCAGCTGGACCCGCGCCGCGGGGCGCCCGCAGCGCCCCGCGGCGCGGGGCCCTTGGGCACTGACCCCGGCTGCTGCGGCGTGCGTAGACTGGCTGCATGAGCAGCCACGAGACCTCCGCCCCGTCCGAGGGCGTCCGCAGCCTCTCCCCGGAGGATGCGTGGGAGCGGGCCCGCACCATGGTGGTGGGACGGATCGCGTTCAGTTCCGGCGAGCGCCTCGAGCTGTTCCCCGTCAACTACCTCGTGGACCGGGGGACGGTGCTGTTCCGGACGGCGCCGGGCACCAAGCTCGCCGCGTCGCTGGGGCGGCTGCAGGTCGTGTTCGAGGTGGACGGCTACGAGCCGGACATCAACGAGGCCTGGTCCGTGGTGATGCACGGGACGCTCGAGCCGGTGCTGGACACCGCCGAGATCGTCGAGGCCGTCGCGCTGCCGCTGTTCCCGTGGCAGTCGGGCGAGAAGGCCTTCTTCGTCCGGATCGTGCCATCGCAGATCACCGGCCGCCAGTTCGAGGTGGCGGACCCCTCGCAGTGGGTCTCCCAGTTCACCGGCGTGCGGCGCGCCCAGTCGGAGTAGCCCGGCCGCCGAGGGCCTTGAGCCCCGCGGAGCAGCCGACGATCCCGGCGATGAACACGAGCTTGGCCCAGCTGAAGTCCTCGGCACCGGCCAGCATCGCCCAGCCGACCGTGAGCGAGGCGCCGACGCCGACCCAGACGGCGTAGGCCGTCGTGAGCGGAATCCGCCGCACGCTCCACGCGAGTCCCGCCATGCTCGCGGCCGTCGCCACGAGGAACAGCGCGGTGGGGCCGGGCCGGGTGAAGCCCGCAGAGGCCGCGAGAGCGGTGGCCCACACGGCCTCGAGCACGGCGGAGGCCAGCAGCACGGCCCAGGCCATCGCTACGCCGCCGCCTTGAGCCCGGCCACGCACCCGGCGATGCCGAGGAGCAGGACCGTCCGTGCCGCCGTCGTGCGCGGGCTGGCCGGGGGCTCCACGCGGGCGGCCATGGCGTAGACGGCGGTGAGGACCACGCCGACCCCCACCCACACCGCGTATGCGGTCCCCACGGGGATCGCGGTGAGCGAGAGGGCGAGGCCGCCCATGCTCGCAGCCAGGGCGAGCACGAACACGAGGGCCGGGAGCGGGCGGCGGAAGCCCTCGGACCGTTCGAGGGCTGCGGCCCAGACGGCCTCGAGGGCGCCGGAGACGATGAGGACGAGCCAGAGCATGGGCGTGCCTTCCGGCCAGTCTTGTCGCGTTCCGGGTACTGGGTTCCCTCGTCCGGGGGGCCGCTGCGGCCCCTGGACGTCAGGGTAGCAACGAGCGAGGGGGCACGGCGCGCCGACCACGGCCACGGCGCCGGGCGGGAGGACCACAGGAATCGTGGCCCCGCCCGGAGGCGCCGGAGGCCCAACGGTGGCCGCGGCCGCCGCCCCGTTGCGCTCCTGCCGTGAGACGGGGGCCCCCGCCGCCCCGGCAGGGCAGACTGGTACCTATGAAGACCATCCTGAATCTCATCTGGTTCATCTTCGGCGGCTTCGCCCTCGCGCTGGGCTACTTCCTCGCGGGCGTGGTCTGCTGCGCGCTGATCGTGACCATCCCGTGGGGCATCGCCTCCTTCCGGATCGCCTCCTACGCGCTGTGGCCGTTCGGGCGCACCGTCGTGGACACCGGCCGCGGCGGCGCCGCGTCCGCGCTCGGCAACATCATCTGGCTCCTCGTGGCCGGGATCTGGATCGCGATCGGGCACGTGGCGACCGCCCTCGCGATGGCGGCGACCATCGTCGGCATCCCCCTGGCGATCGCGAACCTCAAGCTCATCCCGGTCTCGCTCATGCCGCTGGGCAAGGAGATCGTCCCGAGCCGGCGGCTCCTCGCGAGCTACACCCGCTGAGCGGCGGCCCCAGGCGGGGTATTCTCATCTGGAATCCGGGGGGGAGCGCACTATAAGTTGTATCCGACAAGGAGGCACCCATGCCCGAACTCGACAGCTCCCTCGCCGGCGAGTGGCGCATCGACCCGGCCCACACCCGGCTGGGCTTCTCGACCCGCCACGCGATGGTCACCAAGGTACGCGGCGCGTTCAACGACGTCGACGGGGTCATCAACGTCGACGCCGACGAGCCGACCAACTCGTCCGTGAGCGTGACCATCAAGGTCGCGAGCATCGACACGCGCAATGCCCAGCGCGACGAGCACCTGCGCACCAACGACTTCTTCGACGCCCCGCACTATCCGGAGATCACCTTCGTCTCCAAGCGCATCGACCAAGTCGAGGAGAGCAGCTTCATCGTCAACGGCGACCTCACGATCCGCGGGGTCACGAAGGAGATCGCCGTGCCCATCGAGTTCATCGGCATCGAGACCGACCCGTTCGGGAACATGCGTGCCGGCTTCGAGGGCTCGCGCCGGATCGACCGCAAGGACTTCGGCGTCAACTGGAACGCCGCGCTCGACTCGGGCGGCGTCCTCGTCTCCGACCGGATCCTGCTCGAGTTCGAGATCTCCGCGATCAAGTCCGCGGCGGGCGATGGCCAGGCCGGACAGACGCAGGCCCAGCAGAACTGACCGGCCCCGGGAGGCTGGCGTGGGCGCTGACGGAGGCCCGGACGGGGCGGCCGGGGAGTCCGAGAGCCCGGCCTACCCCTTCGTCGCCGTCGCGTTCGTCGAGCCCACCGGGATCGGCCAGCGCTTCGGCAAGCGGCACTGGCCCCTCCATGTGACCCTGCTCCGCTTCGACACGGCCCCGGAGACCGCCCACGAGGCGGTCGCCGGGGCCGTCGCCGCGTCCGGGGCGGCCCTGCCGCTGCGGGTGCGGATCGGCGAGGACGCCGACTTCGGCTACCGCGCCCGGGTCCGGGTCTCCCTCGTGGAGCCGGACGCCGGCCTCCAGGCCCTCCATGACCGCCTCCGGGAGGCCGTGGCGGCCGCGGGAGGCCGCATCCACAGCCCCCAGCACACCGGGCACGGGTTCAGGCCGCACGTCTCGGTGCAGGGCGAGCGGCGGCTGCACGCGGGCCAGATGGTCACGCTCGGCAGCGTGGCCCTGGTCGACATGGCCCCGGACGGCGACACCGACTGGCGCGTTCCGCTGGCCGACTGGCCCTGACCGCGCCGCCGCCCAGCTGCGTCGGCTCCCGCACCGGGTCCCTGGCTCAGGGCGCCAGCCACGAGCCGGCGTCGAGCTCGGCGTGCAGGTTGTGCCGGGCCCGCGCAGCCCAGAGGCCGCGGGCGGGCTCCGTGTGGAAGAGCGGATCGAGCCCGAGCAGCTGTTCGAGGACCGCGGCCCGGCCGGCGCGGAACGCCTCGTCCGGCACGTGGGCGAACTCGGCGCGGACCTGCGCCGCATACCGCCGGTACCCCCGGCGGTCCCGGCCCAGCACCGCGAGGTCCGCGTCGCACAGGAGCTGCCCCGCTGTGTCGGAGGCCGCCGGCGCGTGCTCCGCGGTGAGCCGCACGAGCCGCCCCACCTCCGCCACCTCCGTGCTGGGGAGCCCGGCATCGCCGAGGTGGGCCTCGGCCAGGGCCGCCGACTCCTCCTCGTCCCGGCCGGGCTCGGCGCCACCCGCCGCGGGGGCGCCGTATACCGCGTCGTGGAACCACGCGGCGAGGACGACGGCGCGCGGCGGGGTGCCGCCGTCGGCAATCGTCTCGAGGGCCCCCAGGACCGCGAAGAGGTGCGCGCGCGTGTGGTAGCGCCGATGCGGCTCCGCCCAGCGCGCCAGCAGCTCCCGGCCGAGCTCCACGCGGCCCGGGAGGAGCGCCTCCCAGCGGTGGGCGAGCGGACGCTCCAGGGCCTTGGACCGCTCGCGGGCCGGGACCCGCAGGCCGGACGCGATGAGGGCGCGGGCCAGGTCCCTGCCGGTCACCTCGCGGGCGCCGAGGGCCACGAGGTCGGCGTGGCGGCGCTCGGGGACGTCGTAGTGGTCCTCGTCGAAGGCGCGCTCGGGGATTCCAGCCGCCGCAGCGAAGACGTGCAGCTCCGCGAGCGAGGCATCGGAGACCAGATGCGCGAAGACCGTCCCGTGGGCCGGCCACATTGGCGAGTCGATGAGGATTGCCATGGGCACCAGCATCCACCCGCGGGGGCATCCGTGTCGCCGCCGGCGGGCCGCCGTCGGGTTGCCCGCAAGACTTGAGTTGATTACACTCAGGTTAAATGCGTTGACCTCCATGAGGTCGGCGAGGTTGGATGGATCCGGAACCTGTGGGAAGGGAGCTCGCTTTGGACGTCAAATTCACCACCAAGAGCCAGGAGGCGCTCTCCGCGGCGGCGATGAACGCCTCGACCGCCGGCAACCCGCAGGTGGAGCCGGCACACCTCCTCAAGGCGCTCATGGACCAGCGCGAGGGCGTCGCCGTCGCGCTCCTGAGGGCCACGGGCGCAGACCCGGATGCTGTCAGCGTCGCCGCGAGCACCGCCATCAAGGCGCTGCCCTCGAGCTCCGGCAGCACGGTCGCCCAAGCCCAGCTGAGCCGGCAGGCCCTCCAGGTCGTCCAGGCGGCCCAGCAGCAGGCCGAGCAGCTGGGGGACACCTTTGTCTCGACCGAGCACCTCCTGCTCGGGCTGGCGGCCGACGGCGGCGCTGCCGGCAAGGCGCTGCGGGACAGCGGTGCCCAGCTCGAGTCGCTCAAGGCTGCCCTCCCGGGGGTCCGCGGGGACCGGAAGGTGGACTCCCCGGACCCCGAGAACACGTTCCAGGCGCTCGAGAAGTACGGGACCGACCTCACGGCCGTGGCCCGCTCCGGCAAGCTCGACCCCGTGATCGGACGCGACTCCGAGATCCGCCGCGTGATCCAGGTCCTCTCGCGCCGCACCAAGAACAACCCGGTCCTGATCGGCGAGCCCGGCGTGGGCAAGACCGCCGTCGTCGAGGGCCTCGCCCAGCGCATGGTGGCCGGGGACGTCCCGGAGAGCCTGCGCGGCAAGACCCTCATCTCCCTCGACCTCGGCTCCATGGTGGCCGGCGCGAAGTACCGCGGCGAGTTCGAGGAGCGGCTCAAGGCCGTCCTCGAGGAGATCAAGGCCTCCGAGGGGCAGATCGTCACCTTCATCGACGAGATCCACACCGTGGTCGGCGCCGGCGCCACCGGCGACTCCTCGATGGACGCCGGCAACATGCTCAAGCCCATGCTCGCCCGCGGCGAGCTGCGGCTCATCGGCGCCACGACGCTCGACGAGTACCGCGAGAACATCGAGAAGGACGCCGCGCTCGAGCGCCGGTTCCAGCAGGTGTTCGTCGGCGAGCCGAGCGTGGACGACACCATCGCGATCCTCCGCGGCCTCAAGGAGCGCTACGAGGCCCACCACAAGGTCGCCATCGCGGACTCGGCACTCGTGGCCGCAGCCACCCTGTCCAACCGCTACATCTCCGGCCGGCAGCTCCCGGACAAGGCCATCGACCTCGTTGACGAGGCGGCGTCCCGGCTGCGGATGGAGATCGACTCCGCGCCGGAGGAGATCGACCAGCTGCGCCGCGCCGTCGACCGGCTGACCATGGAGGAGCTCGCCCTCGAGGGCGAGACGGACGCCGCGAGTGTCGAGCGGCTCGCAGCCCTGCGGGAGGACATGGCGGACAAGAAGGAGGAGCTCGCCGCGCTCAACGCCCGGTGGGACGCCGAGAAGGCGGGCCTGAACCGGGTCGGCGACCTCAAGGCGAAGATCGACGAGCTGCGCGGGCTCGCGGACAAGGCCCAGCGCGAGGGCGACCTCGCGGAGGCCTCCCGCATCCTCTACGGGGAGATCCCGACCTTCGAGCGCGAGCTCTCCGAGGCCTCCGCCGAGGAGGCCGCCGGGCTCGGCAGCGCGAAGATGGTGGCGGAGGAGGTCACGGCCGACGATATCGCCGAGGTCATCTCCGCATGGACGGGCATCCCCGCCGGGCGCATGCTCCAGGGCGAGAGCCAGAAGCTGCTGCGCATGGAGGAGGAGCTCGGCAAGCGGCTCATCGGCCAGAGCCGGGCCGTGCAGGCCGTCTCCGACGCCGTGCGCCGGGCCCGGGCCGGGATCAGCGATCCCAACCGGCCCACCGGCTCGTTCCTGTTCCTCGGCCCCACCGGCGTCGGCAAGACCGAGCTCGCCAAGGCCCTCGCGGACTTCCTATTCGATGACGAGCGCGCCATGGTCCGGATTGACATGAGCGAGTACTCGGAGAAGCACGCCGTCGCGCGTCTCGTCGGCGCGCCTCCGGGGTACGTCGGCTACGAGGAGGGCGGCCAGCTCACCGAGGCCGTGCGGCGGCGCCCGTACTCGGTGATCCTCCTCGACGAGGTGGAGAAGGCCCACCCCGAGGTGTTCGACATCCTCCTCCAAGTCCTCGACGACGGGCGCCTGACCGACGGCCAGGGCCGCACCGTGGACTTCCGCAACGTGATCCTCGTGCTCACCTCGAACCTCGGCAGCCAGTTCCTCGTGGACCCCGACCTCAGCGAGGGGTCCAAGCGCGAGGCCGTCATGGGTGTGGTCAATGCCTCGTTCAAGCCCGAGTTCCTCAACCGGCTCGACGACGTGATCATGTTCGATGCCCTCTCCGTCGACGAGCTGTCCCGGATCGTCGAGCTGCAGGTCGACTCGCTCCAGGCCCGGCTCACCGAGCGCCGCCTCACCCTCGAGGTGACCGACGGGGCCCGTGCCTGGCTCGCGATGACCGGCTACGACCCCGCGTACGGCGCCCGGCCGCTCCGTCGCCTCGTGCAGCGGGAGATCGGAGACCGGCTCGCGCGCGAGATCCTGGCCGGCGAGATCTCCGACGGCGACACCGTCCTCGTGGACGTGGCCGATGTGGAGGTGGACCTCAAGGACCTCACCGGGGCCACGAGCGGGCTGAGCGTCAGGCGCAAGGAGCCGGCCGTCCAGTAGGGGAGCCGCGCCCCGCAGCGTCCGGCCGCGGGGCGCGACGGGGTCCGGCGATCAGGGGAGGAAGGACGACGTCAGCGTGTTGCCGTTCGTGCTCACGATGTAGCAGTCCATCCTGCGGTCGCCGGACTTCCAGCCGTCCTCGTTCGGGTAGGCGGAGCGCTGCTTCAGGGAGCTGACGTCCTGGGGCAGCTTCACGTCGGAGGCCATGCACAGCTGCCCGGCCCGCTGCTCGAGCGCGTCGCGGCCCGGGTAGGATCCGCCGTCGGCCGCCTTCTCGACCCCTACCAGCTGGGCGGAGTGGGGCTCGGTGCACGGGACCCTGTTGCCGGATGCGGCGGCGGCGTCGAAGTCGGCGAAGCAGTCGCCCTTGGCGTACGCGCTCGCCTCGACGGAGGCGGGCCTGCCGATCCCGGCGAGAGCGGCGATGCCCCAGATGATCAGGCCCACGGCCGCGACGGCCGCGAGCAGGATCCAGCCCGAGGGGCGCTTCCGCCGCGGGCGTCCTTGACGCCCCTTGCGCCCCTGGCGCCTCGTTCCCACCGGCTCGAGGGGGCGTCCGTCCGCTGTCGGCTCCGCCTCCAGGGACGGGATCGCCGCGGTCCTCGGGGACCGCGCGGGGCGCGGGGGAGGGGGCGGGAAATCCTCGCGGCGCGGGGCATCGGGGACGTTGGACGTGCTCATGCACTGGGCTCGCTTCCTTGTAGCTCACACGGCCAGTGGCCAGCGCCGATCGAATACGCGGAACGGCGCAATTGCCTGTAGTCTAGACCTACGACAAATTGATCAGACACTCCGGGGCCTCGCGAACGTGCCTTCGCGACAACCTCCGGGACTACGCAAAAGAGGGGGTCACGCCATGGGGCGCGGCCGTCAAAAGGCTAAGGCAACCAAGCAGGCCCGGGACATCAAGTACTACAGTCCCAGCACTGACTACGCAGCTCTCGAGCGGGAACTCGGCTCGCAGGGCGGCCACTCGTCTCACCGTTACGCGGACAACCCCGAGCCGGACTACTCGGACTACGAGGACAAGTACGCGGATCAGTTTGCCGACGAGGACGACGACGAGGACTCTCGCCGGATCGGTTGAGGCCCTGAACCCCTTCGAGCATCCGGCCGTCGCCGGAGCGCACGCCGCCGCATTGCGGTCCATAGCGCGCGAGGTGACGGAGAACGCCGCACCCCAGCCGCCCGACGTCGCCCGCGAGGGGATCCTCGGGATGCTGCGCGGGCGGGGCGTGCTCGTGCTCACCGGAGCGGGCGTCTCCACGGCGTCGGGCATCCCCGACTACCGCGGCCCGCAGGGGTCCTGGCGCAAGCACCGGCCGATGACCTATCAGGAGTTCCGCCACGATCCTGCCGCGCGGCACCGCTACTGGGCGCGCAGCTTCATCGGCTGGCGGCACCTGAACCGGGCCGAGCCCAACCGGGCGCACCGGCTCCTCGCAGGTCTTGAGGCGTCCGGGCACGTGGCCGGCGTCGTCACGCAGAACGTGGACGGGCTGCACGCGGCGGCCGGGACGCAGCACCTCGTGGCGCTCCACGGCGACCTGGACCGGGTGGTGTGCCTCAACTGCGGCAACCTCGAAGGGCGCACCAATCTCGACGAGCGTCTCGCCCAGGCGAACCCGGGCTACGCCGAGGCGGTCGCCCACGATCCCGCCACCGTCAATCCGGACGGCGACGTCGAGCTCGACGCCCGATGGGTCGCGCGCTTCGTCATGGTGCCCTGCCTCGTCTGCGGCTCCGACATGCTCAAGCCGGACGTCGTGTACTTCGGCGAGGGCGTTCCCGCCGAGCGCAAGGAACGGGCGACGGCGATGCTCGCCGCGGCGCGTGGCCTCCTCGTGCTGGGCTCGTCGCTGGCGGTCATGAGCGGCTTCCGGTTCGTGCTCGACGCCGGCCGGGACCACAAGCCGGTCGGGATCGTCAACCAGGGGCCCTCGCGCGGGGACTCCCGCGCGGCCTGGCGCTGGCGCGCCGACATCGGCCATGCCCTCGAGGACCTCAGCGGCGCCCTCTGACGCCCCCGCAACCTGCCCTCCGACCTCGGCCACCCCGCCGCACCGCTCGGCCCCCTTAGCCCTTCCGTTTCGGCTACGCATCGCGTCGGCAAAACGGTGTTTCAGGTACGAGCTGTCGTACCCGAAACGCCGAAAGAGCGGCGAGATGCGTACCCGAAACCGGGGGAGGGGTGCGGGGGAGGCTCCGGGTCAGGCGTAGGCGTTGACGAGGCGGACGGCGCCGCCGTCCACTCCCTTGGCGCCCTGGACGTAGTCGGGACCGCCCGCCTGGGCAAGGGACGCGTCGTCGTCCGAGACCTGGCCCATGACCCACGAGGGGAGCCCGCGCTCGGCGAGGCGCGCCAGCGCGGCGTCGGCGGCGTCGGGGGCGACGATCGCGACCATGCCCACGCCGAGGTTCAGCGTCCGCTCGAGGTCGGGCTGCGGCACGCCGCCGAGCTCGGCGACGAGCTTGAAGATCGCCGGGAGCTCCCACGTGGAGCGGTCCACGGTCGCGAGGAGGCCCTTCGGCAGCACGCGGGCGAGGTTGGCGGCCAGGCCGCCGCCGGTGACGTGGGAGAAGCCGCGCAGCGCGAGCTCCTCGCCGCCGGCCGTACCGTTGAGCTGCCGCACGAGGTCGAGGCAGTCGGCGGCGTACACGCGGGTCGGCTCGAGCAGTTCCTCGCCGAGCGTCCGGCCGAGCTCGGAGACCTGCCGGTCGAGCGCCCAGCCGGCGTGGTTGATGACCCGCCGCACGAGGGAGTAGCCGTTCGAGTGGATGCCCGAGGATGCCATGCCGATGACGACGTCGCCCGCGCGCACCCGGTCGGGGCCGAGCAGGGCGTCCGCCTCGACGACGCCGGTGGCCGCGCCCGCGACGTCGTACTCGTTCTCGCCCAGCAGGCCCGGGTGCTCGGCGGTCTCGCCGCCCACGAGGGCGGTCCCCGCCACGGAGCAGGCCGCCGCGATGCCGCGCACGATGTCCGCGATGCGCTCGGGGACGACCTTGCCGCACGCGATGTAGTCGGTCATGTACAGCGGCTCGGCGCCGACCACGACGATGTCGTCCACGACCATGCCCACGAGGTCGAAGCCGATCGTGTCGTGCACGTCCATGGCCTGCGCGATCGCGACCTTGGTCCCGACGCCGTCGGTCGAGGTCGCCAGGAGCGGCCGGCGGTAGGTGAGCAGCCGCGAGACGTCGAACAGGCCCGCGAAGCCGCCGACGCCGCCGAGCACCGAGTCGGTGTGCGTGGCCTTGACGGCGTCCTTCATGAGCTCGACGGCGCGGTCCCCGGCCTCGACGTCGACACCGGCGGCGGCATACGTGATGCCGGTGGCGCCCGGTGCGGGCTGGGACTGCTCAGGGGTGCTGGCGCTCATGCGGTTTCATTCCTGTCGGCCGGGGTCAGCAGGGACTCGAGTTCGGATCCGGGGCCCGGGTCGCAGCCGGCGGCGCCGGGGCGTTCGGCGGGGTCGGCAGTGGCGCCGTCCGCGGTGGCCCCGGCGGTCTCGCGCTCGAGGAGGTTCTTTCCGAGCCTGTCGGCGCTCGGCAGCTCGATCGGGTACGTGCCCGTGAAGCAGGCGGTGCACAGGCGCTCGCGCGGCTGGTGCGTGGCCGCGATCATGCCGTCCTCGGAGATGTACCCGAGGGAGTCCGCGCCGATGGCCTGGGAGATCTCCTCGATGGTCGCACCGTTGGCGATGAGCTCGGCGCGCGAGGCGAAGTCGATCCCGTAGAAGCACGGCCACTTCACCGGCGGCGACGAGATCTTGATGTGGACCTCCTTGGCCCCGGCCTCGCGCAGCATGCGCACGATCGCCCGCTGCGTGTTGCCGCGCACGATCGAGTCGTCCACCACGACCACGCGCTTGCCCCGGATCACGGATTCGAGCGCGTTGAGCTTGAGCCGGATGCCAAGCTGGCGCAGCGTCTGGGACGGCTGGATGAAGGTACGGCCCACGTAGGAGTTCTTGACGAAGCCGTGCGCGAACGGGATGCCGGACTCTTCGGCGTACCCGACCGCGGCCGGGGTGCCCGACTCGGGGACCGGGATCACGATGTCCGCCTCGTGCGTGTTCTCGCGCGCCAGCTGGCGGCCCATCTCGACGCGGGACTCGTAGACCGAGCGGCCCGCGATCGAGGCGTCCGGGCGGGCGAGGTACACGTACTCGAAGACGCAGCCCGCGGGGGTGGCCGCGCCGAAGCGCTGGGAGCGGACGCCCTTCTCGTCGATGGCGATGAACTCGCCGGGCTCGATCTCGCGGATGAAGCTCGCGCCGACCGTGGCGAGGGCGGACTGCTCGGAGGCGACCACCCAGCCGCGCTCGAGCCGGCCCAGGCACAGCGGGCGGACGCCGTAGGTGTCTCGCGCGGCGTAGAGCGTGCCCTCGTCCATGAACACGAAGCAGAATCCGCCGCGGATCTTCGGCAGCAGCTCGACGGCCGTCTGCTCGAGGGTCTGGCCCTTCTGGCCCTGCAGGAGCGCGGTGACGAGGGCCGTGTCCGAGGTGTTGCCCTGCTTCATCTCGCCGGTGAGCTCGCCCCCGGTGAGCTCCTCGAGCATGTCCCGCAGGTCGGCGGTGTTGGTCAGGTTGCCGTTGTGGGCGAGGGCCACGGTACCGTTCGCGGTCGCGCCGAGCGTGGGCTGGGCGTTGGCCCAGTGGCTCGCACCGGTCGTCGAGTAGCGGCAGTGGCCGACGGCGAGGTGGCCCGTGAGTGTGTTGAGCGTGGACTCGTCGAACACCTGGGAGACGAGGCCCATGTCCTTGTACACGTTGATCCGGGAGCCGTCGCTCGTCGCGATGCCCGCGGATTCCTGCCCGCGGTGCTGGAGCGCATACAGCCCGTAATAGGTGAGCTTGGCGACTTCTTCGCCGGGTGCCCACACCCCGAAGACGCCACAGGCGTCCTTGGGACCTTTGTCGTCTGTGTCTAAGTCGAGAGAGAGGAGTCCGTCACCACGTACCACTGGTCGATTGTCTCACGGAGCCGGAGTGGCGCCGGCCTCGGGACCGTCCTCGCCGGTGGATGACGTGCCGGGCGCCGCGGGAGCGTCGGCGGACGACGGCGAGTGGTCGCCGTCGTGCGCCGGGGAACCCTCGGCAGCGGGCGCCGGAGGCGCCTCCGTGGGCTCCTCGACCTCCTCGAGGGTCGCGCGCTCGGCCCGGCGCAGCGAGACGCGGTCGAGGATCAGGGCCGCGAGACCGCCCAGGAGCACGCCGCCGGCGGCGAAGAGGACCATGAAGTAGCCGAACACCGAGCCCTGCGTGTAGTTCTGCGGCGCGGGCTCCGCGAAGGAGGTCACCGCGGCGGCGATGACCCCGAGCAGGCCGCCGGCCACGAGGAACGGCACGTACTTGGGGGCGCGGCGGACGCTGATGTGGCGCTGGGAGGGCATGGGACAAGCCTATCGGCCGCCGCCCCCGCGCACGACGCCGCCCCGTCACCGGCGGATGGCGGTGGCGGGGCGGCGCGGGGAGGGTGTGCGAGCCTCGGGTCGGGGTCAGTGGGCCCCGTTGGTCTCCTTCACGGGCAGCTCGTTGCCGTGCTTGTCGAGGACCTTGCCGTTCTCGCAGCGGTCGCCCTCCTCGAGGCAGTCGAGGACCTGGACCGGGATCATGCGGGTCGGGGCGGCGGCGAACACCGACGGATCGTGCGGGGTGCCCCGCTTGATCACGTTGAAGATGATGTTCAGCAGGACCGCCATGATCGCCGCGGAGGAGATGCCCGAGTCGAAGATGACCTGGAACCACGAGGGGAAGCTCGCGTAGAACGTCGGGTTCACCACGGGGATGAGGCCGAAGCCGATCGAGGTCGCCACGATGATCAGGTTCATGTTGTCCCGGTAGTCGACCTTCGAGAGCGTCCGGATGCCGGAGGCCGCCACGGTGCCGAAGAGGACGATGCCGGCGCCGCCGAGGACGGGCATCGGGATCGCGGCGACGACGCGGCCGAGGACCGGCAGGAGGCCCAGGATCATCAGGACGCCGCCGCCGGCCGCCACCGCGAAGCGGCTCTTGATGCCGGTCACGGCCACGAGGCCGACGTTCTGGGCGAACGCGCTCTGGGTGAAGCCGTTGAAGACCGGCGACACGGCGGAGGAGAGCATGTCGGCGCGGAGGCCGTTGGCGATGCGCTTCGAGTCGACGGTGGCCCCGGTGACCTCGGCGACGGCGAGGATGTCCGCCGTGGTCTCGGTGAGGATGACGAGGACCACGATCACCATCGAGATGATCCCTGCTGGCGGGAAGGTCGGCAGGCCGAAGTGGAAGGGGTCCGGGAAGGCGAAGATCGGACCGTTGGCCACCTGGGAGAAGTCGGCCTTGCCGAGGATCGCCGCGATGACGGTCCCGATGACGATCGCGAGCAGGATCGACAGGCGGGAGATCGCGCCGCTGCCGAGCTTGCTCAGCAGCATGATGATCACGAGGGTGAGGGCCATGAGGCCGATGTTGGCCATGCTGCCGTAGTCGGGGGCCTTGGCGTTGCCGCCGAGGGCCCAGCCCGCCGCGACCGGGACCAGCGAGAGCCCGATCGTGGTGATCACCACGCCGGTCACCACCGGCGGGAAGAAGTGGATGATCTGGGCGAAGAACGGGGCGACGATGAGGCCGATCACCGAGGCGGCCATGACCGAGCCGAAGACCGCGGGGAGCCCGCCGCCCCCGCTGACGATCGCCAGCAGCGTGGCCACCGAGGCGAACGAGGTCCCCTGGACGAGCGGCAGCTGCGAGCCGAACCACTTGATCCCGAGCGTCTGCAGGAGCGTCGCGAGGCCGCCGATGAAGAGGCAGGCCGTGATGAGGAGGGCGAGGTCAGGCCCCTTCAGGCCCGCGGCGGAGCCGATGATGAGCGGCGGGGCGATGATGCCGCCGTACATCGTCAGGACGTGCTGGAAGCCGTAGGCGAAGGCGGTGCCGATGGGCAGCTTCTGGTCTTCTGGGCGTGCCGCCTCGGCGCTGTGATGGCCGGGTGCGGGCGCTTGATTTCGGGACATAGCGGACCTCCTTGTCAGCTGGATATTCCGAGTGCGCAACTTCTCTTGGGGTGGGGTGGTGTGCCGCGGGCGGCCGGCCCAGGGAGTGCGGGGCCGCCCGTGGCAGTCTGTGGCCCCCTCGCGGGGACGGTCCCGCCTCGGATGAGGCGAGTCGGAGGGAGGACGACGGCGGCCGGAGTTCACCGCCGTCGTCCTTCCCGCCGTGGGTGGGAGGCTGGTGCCGATTGGCGCCGCCCGGCTCAGCAGAAGCCGGTGATGCCGTCCCAGGCGTCGTTGTCCGACGAGATCGACTCCCGCTGGAAGTTGGCCTCGATGAGGCCGTACGGGCGGTCGGCCGCGTAGAAGACCTCGTTGGGGTTGTCCAGGCCGAACGGGGTCAGGTCGACGAGGAAGTGGTGCTTGTTCGGGGTCGAGAAGCGGATCTCCTCGATCTCGGCGTGCGCGTCCAGGACCTTCTGGGCCATCTGGAAGAGCGTCTGCTGGAGGGCGTACGAGTAGCCCTCGGTGAAGCCCTCGAGCAGGAGCGCCTTGACGTCGTCGTAGGACTTGTTGAAGTCCACCGAGCCGTTGGCGACCGCCTCCGGGTTGTAGCGCCACCTGGCCGAGACGTCGGTGGCGAGGATGCGCTCCGTGGTCTCCGCGAGGGTGGTGAAGCGGTCCTTCGGGTAGCCCACGAAGCCCGACTGCGTGGACTTGAGGACCGTGAGGTCGTTGAGGCCGGAGATCACCTGGATGGCGTCTCCGTCCTTCACGACGACCGCGTTGCGGACCTCCTGGCCCTTGCGGACGAACGAGTGGTCATGGCCCTCGGCCTTGCCCTGGCCCGGGGCGGAGATGCGCTCCCAGGCGTACTGCTCGGCCTCCCAGCGGCCGCCCGTCACCCAGCCGAACTCGGACGTGAAGTGGTTCGCGAGGCGGATGAGGAACTGTTCGGGCGAGCCGACGCCCTCGCGGGCGAGACCGTAGACGGTGTTCTTCTGGGTGTCCGTCGGGACCACGTGGCCGTTGTCGCCGTCGAGGTGGGCGGCCTCGAAGTCGCCGCGCAGCTGCGAGGTGACGCTGAGGTCCTCGATCTCGTGGCGGTCGCTGTCGCGGGTGATCTTGACGACGCGGACCTCGGCCTTGCCGTACTGGTTCTTGCCCAGGACGATCTTGGTGTTCTCGGTGCTCATAGGTACTTAGCTCCCTCGGTACGTGGAAAAGGCGAAAGGACTCAGCAGAAGCGGCACGTGGTAGTGCGCCTCGGCCGCGCTGACCGTGAAGGCCAGCGATACCTCCGGGAAGAAGGTGTCCTGCCCGATGCCGGCGAAGTAGGCGCCCGTGGCGAACGTGAGGCGGTACTCGCCGCTGTCCAGCCGCTCGGGGCCAAGCTCTTTCACCCGCCCGTCAGCATCGGTGATGCCCGCTCCAATCTGGGACCATGCCTCGCCGTCGCGGGCGTAGAGTTCGACGGCGACACCTGCGGCCGGCTTCCCGGCAGCGGTATCCAGAATGTGGGTGGTCACATGTGAGACGCTCACGCGCTCAGCTCCTCTCGGGACGCGCTCTCCTGCACGCTCTGCTGAAGGCGCAGGACCGCGATCTCGCGGAGCTGCCCGGCGACGATGGGCTCCTCCTGCTCGGGCGTGTGGCCCAGGCGTTCCCGGAGGGCGGAGAGCATCTCTTCGGCACTGCGGCCGGCGGCGCGGATCAGGAAGACCCGGCCGAACTTCTCCTCGTAGGCCCGGTTCCCCTCCGCCAAGGCCGCGGCGACGGTCTGGTCGCCGGGGTCGACGCCGGCCTGCTCGCTGCGCGACATCGACGCCTCGGCCGACGCGCCGGACGCCCGCTCCCCGATGCGGGGGTGGTGGGACAGTGCGCCCTCCAGCTCCTCGGGGGTGAAGGGGTCCGCCGCGCGGCGCGCTGCTGCCAGGAGCTCCCCGAGGCCCGCGAACGGGCGCGCTTCGGTGATCTCCTCGACCCAGCGGTCGATGTCGAGGCAGGGCTTCAGGAGCTCTCGTGCCTCGGGGGCGGGGGCGGCATTGAACTGTTCAAGCAACATGGCTTGTCGGGTCCTCAACTGCTCAATGCTGGCATCCACGGTGACGGCTATGCGGAACGTCGGTTTCTTAGGTTTCGCATCGTGGAACTGTTATTTCAGCATGTGCAATTATTCTCGCCTATGGACGATGTGACTGTCAACACGTCGGGGTGATCTGGGATACAGAATTCTGCCACAGCGGGGGCGGGCCGCCGCTGCCGGACACCGCCGTCGTCCCCCGGAACCGGCGACCAGGCCGCCACGAGTGTGCGGTCCGTACGGGTGCTGAGCGACAGGACCCGCATCAGCCGCACACTCGCTGATGACGTCCAGGCCTGCGGGGTGACCTCGCGCCTCGACGGGGTGACCTCGGCGGAGGGGACGGGGCGGGACGCGGGAGGGCCCCGGACCAGCTGCTGCCGGTCCGGGGCCCTCCTGCGCGGTTCAGTGGCTCAGCGCCCGCGTGGTCCTCTGGCTCAGAGGCCGAGGCGGGTGCGCAGCGCGGCCACGTGGCCGTCGGCCTGCACGTTGTAGTCGACGGACTCGATCTCGCCGCCGGGGGACACCACGGCCGTGGACCGGAGGATTCCCTCGCGGACCTCGCCGCTGACGATCTTCTCCCCCCACGCCCCCCATGCCCTGGCGACGGCCGCGCCGTCGTCCGCGAGGAGCGGGAAGGTGAGCGAATAGTCCTCGGTGAACTTCGCGATGTCCTCGACGGGATCAGGCGAGATGCCGATGACCTTGACCCCTCCGGCGTTCAGCGCATCGAGGCTGTCCCGGAAGTCGCACGCCTCGGTGGTGCATCCGGGGGTGGCCGCCTTGGGGTAGAAGTACACGACGACGCGGCCGCCGCGGTAGTCCTCGAGCGAGACCGGCGTGCCGGTGGCGTCGGGCAGGGTGAACGCGGGGGCCTGCTGCCCCGCGCTGAGCTTCGTCGGTGCTGTCATGGTTCCTCCTGTAGGCAGATCGGCGCGCCGTCTCACGCGGAGCCGCGGCGGAGCAGCTGGCCCTGGGGCTCGCTGAAGTCCACCTCGGTGCCGCGCACGAACGTGCGCCGGACCACGCCGGAGAGGGACTTGCCCTGGTACGGCGTGATGTGGTTCTTGTGATGCAGCTTCTCCGCGTCGACGACGAACGTCTCCTCCGCGGCGAACACGGCAAGGTCCGCGTCGAAGCCCGGCGCGAGGTGGCCCTTGCGCTCCAGCCGGGCCAGTTCGGCCGGCCTGCGGCCCATCCACTCGACAACGCGCTCGAGCGGGATGCCGCGCTGCCTCGCCTCGTTCCAGATGAGCGGCAGCCCGAGCTGGAGCGAGGCGACCCCGCCCCAGGCCACGCCGAAGTCGCCGTGCTCGGGGTCCTTGAGGTCCACGGTGGAGGGGGAGTGGTCCGAGACGATGCAGTCGATGACGCCGTCCTCGAGGCCCTTCCACAGCAGCTCCCGGTTGGAGGCCTCGCGGATCGGAGGGCAGCACTTGAACGCCGTGGCGCCGTCTGGGATGTCCTCCGCGAGCAGCGTCAGGTAGTGCGGGCAGGTCTCCACGGTGAGCTTCACGCCGTCGCGCTTGGCGCTGGCGATCATCGCGAGGGCGTCGGAGGACGACAGGTGCAGGATGTGGGCCCGTGCCCCGGTCCAGCGTGCCCGCTCGATGACCGCGGCGATCGCGACGTTCTCGGCCCCGCGGGGACGCGAGTGCAGGAAGCGCTCGTAGACGGCGCCCTCGGCGGCGGGGGCGTGGTCGATCGACTGGGAGTCCTCGGCGTGGACGATCATGAGCCCGTCGAACGAGGCGATCTCGGCGAGGTCCTTCTCGAGCTCGTCGATCTCCAGGTGCGGGAACTCGTCCACGCCGGAGTGGAGGAGGAAGCACTTGAAGCCGAACACGCCCTCCTCGTGGAGCGGGCGCAGGTCCCCGGTGTTGCCCGGGATCGCCCCGCCCCAGAAGCCGACGTCCACGAACGACTGCGTCTCGGCCGAGCGGCGCTTGACGTTGAGCGCGTCCACGCTGACGGTGGGCGGGATCGAGTTCAGCGGCATGTCGATGATGGTCGTGACGCCGCCCGCGGCCGCGGCCTTGGTGGCGGAGGCGAAGCCTTCCCACTCCGTGCGGCCGGGCTCGTTGACGTGCACGTGGGAGTCGACGAGCCCGGGGATGAGGGTCTCGTCCTCGGCCAGCTCGACGACCTCCCGGCCGGCAAGCCCTGCCCCGAGGGGCTCGACGGCGGCGATCCGGCCGCCGGAGATGCCCACCTCGCGGGGGTGGATGCCCTCGTCCGTGAGGACCCGCTGCCCGCGGACCACGAGGTCGTATTCGATATCAGTCACCGCACAGGTTCCCTTCCGCTCTTGTCTCCAACGATAGATGCGGCCAGATCGATCCCGACCTGCCGCACGAGGCTGCGCGCCCCGCGGATGCACGCCTCGACGTCCGGCTCGAGGTCCGTGAGCGCGTGCACGGCGTCGAAGCCGGCCGCGGCGGGATCCGGGAGCTGGCTGCGGCCGCACACCGCCACCACCGGCACGCCCAGCGCCCGGGCCTCGGCCGCGACGCCCACCGGCGCCTTCCCGGACAGGCTCTGGGCATCGAGGCTGCCCTCGCCGGTCACCACGAGGTCGGCCCCCGCGAGCTTGCCTCGCAGGCCCGTGAACTCGACCACGACGTCGATCCCGCGCCGCCGCCTCGCGCCCAGGGCGAGGGCCGCATAGCCGACGCCGCCGGCCGCGCCCGCGCCGGGCAGGTCCTTCGCTGCCGCGGCGGCCGGCCCCATCGCCGCCCCCAGGACGGCGGCGAACGTCTCGAGGGCGGCGTCGAGCTCCTCGACGTCCGACGGCGAGGCCCCCTTCTGCGGGCCGAACACCGCGGCGGCGCCGCGGGGTCCCGTGAGGGGATTGTCGACGTCGGCCGCAAGGGTCAGGTGCGCCCGGTCGAGGCGCGTGTCCAGGTCCGACAGGTCCGCCGCGGCGATCCGCGCGAGGGCCGCGCCGCCGAGCGGGAGGTCCGCGCCGGCGTCGTCCGTGAAGCGCGCGCCGAGGCCGGCGAGCATGCCCGCCCCGCCGTCGGTGCAGGCGCTGCCGCCGACGCCGAGCACGATGTCCCGGCAGCCGGCGTCGAGGGCCGCGCGGATGAGCTGGCCCGTGCCGAGGCTCGTCGCGCCCCGGGCGTCCTTGGCGCCGCCCGGGAGGACGTCGAGGCCGGACGCGGCCGCCATCTCGATGACCGCCCGGGTGCCGGACACGGCGAACTCCGCCGTGAGCGTGGCACCCGTGGGTCCGGCCACGGCCGCCCGGCGCGGGGTGAAGCCCGCGCCGAGCGCCGCCGTCACGGTGCCCTCGCCGCCGTCAGCCACGGGGACCAGGACGAGCTCGGCCTCCGGAAGCACCTCGGCGATGCCCTCCGCGAGCGCCTCGGCCACCTCGGTGGCGGTGAGGGAGCCCTTGAACTTGTCGGGGGCGAGGACGATCTTCATCGGTCCTGCCTCAGTCCAGCAGTGCCACGATGGCGGTCGGGGCGTCCTCGTGCCGCTCGGCGAGGTCCTCGAACTCCACCACGTTGTCCAGCTCCGTGCCCATGGCGATGTTGGTCACGCGCTCGAGGATCGCCTCGACCACCACGGGGACCTTGTACTCGGCCATGAGGGCGCGGGCCTTCTCGAAGGCGGGGCCCAGATCGTCCGGGTGCTCGACCCGGATGGCCTTGCAGCCCAGGCCCTCGGCCACCTTGATGTGGTCCACGCCGTAGCCGGCCGCGGTTCCCGCATCCTCGGAGTTGATGTTCTCGAACGCGAGGGAGACGTGGTAGTCCATCTCGAAGCCGCGCTGGGACTGGCGGATGAGGCCCAGGTAGGAGTTGTTCACGACCACGTGGATGTACGGCAGCTGGAACTGCGCGCCGACGGCGAGCTCCTCGATCATGAACTGGAAGTCGTAGTCGCCCGAGAGGGCCACCACGGTCTCGCCGGGCTTGCCGCGCACCACGCCGAGGGCGGCCGGGCCGGTCCAGCCCAGAGGGCCCGCCTGGCCGGCGTTGATCCACTTGCGGGCGCCGAACACGTGCAGCATCTGGGCGCCGGCGATCTGGGACAGGCCGATCGTGGTCACGTAGGTCGTGTCCGGGCCGAAGGCGCGGTTCATCTCCTCGTAGACGCGGAACGGCTTCATCGGCACGTTGTCGTAGTGGGTCTTGCGCTGCATCCGGCCGCGCTTGTCCTGCGCCGAGGCGGCCCAGGCGCTGTAGTCCGGCAGCGAGCCGGCGGCCTTGCGCTCGCGGGCCACCTCGAGGATCTCCTCGAGGAAGGCGCCCGCGTCGGAGACGATGCCGAAGTCGGGGGAGAACACGCGGCCGATCTGGGTGGGCTCGATGTCCACGTGCACGAACGTGCGCCCTGCCGTGTACTTCTCCACCGAGCCCGTGTGGCGGTTGGCCCAGCGGTTGCCGATGCCGATCACGAAGTCGGACTCGAGGAACGTCGCGTTCCCGTACTTGTGGGAGGTCTGCAGGCCCACCATGCCGGCCATGAGGCGGTGGTCGTCCGGGATCGCGCCCCAGCCCATGAGCGTGGGCACCACGGGCACGTTGAGGGTCTCGGCGAGCTCCACGAGCTCCGGGGCGGCGTCGGCATTGATGATGCCGCCGCCGGCCACGATGAGAGGCTTCTGGGCGGCCGTGAGCATGTCGAGCGCCTTCTCGGCCTGCTTCCGGGTGGCGCGGGGCTTCTGCACGGGGAGCGGCTCGTAGGCGTCGATGTCGAACTCGATCTGGGCCATCTGCACGTCGAACGGCAGGTCCAGGAGCACGGGGCCGGGGCGGCCGGTGCGCATGAGCTGGAACGCCTTCTGCACCGCGCCGGGGACCTGCCCGGGCTCGAGGATGGTCATGGCCATCTTGGTCAGGGGCTTGGCGATGGACTCGATGTCCACGGCCTGGAAGTCCTCCTTGTGCAGCTTGGCCACGGGAGCCTGGCCCGTGAAGCACAGCATCGGGATCGAGTCGGCCTGCGCGGCATAGAGGCCCGTGATCATGTCGGTGCCCGCGGGGCCCGAGGTGCCCAGGCAGATCCCGATGTTGCCCGCCTTGGCCCGGGAGTAGCCGTCCGCCATGTGGGAGGCGCCCTCGACGTGGCGGGCGAGGGTGTGGCGGATGCCGCCGTGGGCCTTCATGGCCGAGTAGAGGGGGTTGATCGCGGCGCCGGGCAGGCCGAAGGCCTCGGTGGCGCCCTCCTTCTCGAGGATGGCCACGATCGCGTCGACAGTGCGCATCTTTGCCATGTCGGAAGCTCCTTGGTGGTGAGGTGGGGTGGAAGAGGCGGGGAAAGGGGCCGGCCCCGAGGTTGCGCGCCCGGGGCCGGCTGTCTGTGGGTGCGCGCCGCTGGTGCGGGGCGCACGACGGCGAGTGGTCGCCGTCGGCGGTCAGCTCTTGCCGGAGAGCTCGGCGGTGAGCTTGAAGAGGCCCGAGTGGTCGAGGCCGCCGTCGCCGCGGGCCACGAGGGCCGAGACGAGCTGGGCGACCGCCGCGCCGAGCGGGACCACCACGCCGGCCTCGCGGGCGGCGGAGGTGACGATGCCGAGGTCCTTGTTGTGCAGGGCCAGGCGGAATCCGGGGTCGAAGTTGCGGTCCAGCATCTTCTGGCCCTTCTGGTCCAGGACCTTCGAGCCGGCCAGACCGCCGCCGAGGACCTTGAGCGCGGCGTCGGTGTCCACGCCGTAGGCCTCGAGGAACACGACGGCCTCGGAGAGGGCCTGGATGTTCACGGCGACGATGAGCTGGTTCGCGGCCTTGACGGTCTGGCCGGAGCCGGAGGGGCCGACGTGGACGATGGTCCGGCCGACGGCCTCGAGGATCGGCAGGGCGGCATCGAAGTCCGCCTTCTCGCCGCCGACCATGATGGACAGGACGGCGTCGATCGCGCCCTGCTCGCCGCCGGAGACAGGGGCGTCGAGGGGGCGGATGCCGGCCTCGCGGGCGTCGGCGGCCAGGCGTGCCGAGACGTCGGGGCGGATCGAGGACGCGTCGATCCAGAGCGCGCCCTTCGGGGCGTTCGCGAAGACGCCGTCGGGTCCGCTGACGACGCCCTCGACGTCGGGGGAGTCCGGGACCATCGTGATGATGACCTCGGCGTCCTTGACGGCCTCCGCGATGCTCTTGGCGCCCGTGCCGCCCTCGGCGGCGAGCTTGTTGACCTTGTCCTCGCTGCGGTTGTAGCCGGTGACGGCGTGGCCGGCCTTGACGAGGTTGACGGCCATGGGGAGGCCCATGATGCCGAGGCCGATGACTGCGACGTTGCTCATGCTGTTCTCCTGAAGTCTCTGGAAGGGGTGGGGCGGCCGGTCAGGCCACGGGGCGGATGGCCCAGCTGAAGGCCTCGGCCCGGGGCGCCTTGTACTCGAGCCCGATGTAGCCGGTGTAGCCGAGCCCGCGGGAGCGGCTGATCCACTCGCCGAGCGGGAGGCTGCCGGTGCCGGGGGCGCCGCGGCCGGGGTTGTCGGCGATCTGGATGTGGCCGAAGTCCTTGGCGTGCTCCTCGATCACGGCGGCGACGTCGTCGCCGTTGACCGCGAGGTGGTAGAAGTCGGCGAGGAGCTTGACGTTCTCGACGCCGGCCTCCTGGGTTCTGGCGATCACGGCGAGGGCGTCGGCCGCGGTCTTGAGCGGGTAGGCCGGGGTGCCGGAGACCGGCTCGAGGAGGACCGTGCCGCCGACCTTGGCGACGCCCTGGGCGGCCGCGACGAGGTTCTTCAGGCCGAGCTCGTCCTGCTCCTCGGAGGTGAAGCCGTCGAGGCGGTTGCCGTAGAGGGCGTTGAACGCCTTGGTGCCGGTGCGCTCGGCGATGCCGACGACCACGTCGATGTTGTCCTTGAACTCGCCGCAGCGGCCCTTCCACGAGACGAGGCCCCGGTCCCCGGCGGGCATGTCGCCGGCGAAGAAGTTCAGCCCGGAGAGCGCCACGCCCGCGTCGTCGAGGGCGCAGATGAAGGCGTCGACATCCTTGTCCGCCGGCACGGCCTCGCTGAACGGCCACCAGAACTCCACGGCGTCGAAGCCTGCGGCCTTCGCGGCGGCGGGGCGCTCGAGCAGGGGCAGCTCGGTCAGCAGGATGGAGCAGTTCACCGTGTAGGTCATCGTCGGGTCCCTCTCGATCGGTCCACTCTATTTCAGATAGTGGAAATAAATTCTCTCTGAATGAAAGTGTAGGGCGCGAGTGTGACCGCGGTCAACTCTTTTGGATACCAGATGGGGATGAGTCCTCGGGCTCTGGTTAACAGAGGCGACCTCGGGGAAAGATGGGGACATGGTCACGTACAGAGCAATGGAGCACGCATCGAGCAAGGATCCGCATGACTGGGGACGCGCGATGGCGGTCGCCCTCAAGCGGCTGCTCGAATCCGCGCAGGCCGACCGCAGCTACCTCGATCACCAGCACCTGATCGACCAGGACATCGTCATGCGCATCGAGGCCGAGGAGGGCGGCGCCTGCGTGCACCTGAGCTGGAGGCCGCAGAACCAGGAGGACGCGCCCCAGGACGAGGACGAGAGGGCAGCCGTCATCGACGACGGGGCCTCCGAGTCCGTCGAGGGCTCGGGCCGGGGCGGCTGACCCGCCAACCCCGCTCCGGGCCGCCCTCCCCCCACCCGTTTCGGGTACGGATCTCGTCCGGTTTTACCCATCTCGGGTACGCATCTCGTCGGGTTTTGCGCATTCCGGGTACGCGGAGCGGACGCACGACGCCGACCGGAACGCCGGATCGGCGACGAGATGCGTACCCGGAACGCCGGATCGGCGACGAGATGCGTACCCGGAACGCCGGATCGGCGACGAGATGCGTACCCGGAACGGAGGGGGAGGGGCGGTTGACGCATCACCGGGCCCCCGGTCGCTCGAAGCGTCCGGGGGCCCGGGAGTGGATACGACGGCGCCGGCCGACTCAGTGCCAGGCCGATCAGCGCCGTCGCGCTCAAGGGGCACGGGCGGCGGAGGCCGCCGTCGTGCTCAAGGGTGGTGCGAGGAGAGCCTCAGGTGAGCTTCACCTGGCGGTTGACGTCCTTGTACAGGAGGTAGCGGAACTCGCCCGGGCCGCCGGCGTAGCAGGCCTGGGGGCAGAACGCGCGCAGCCACATGAAGTCGCCGGCCTCGACCTCGACCCAGTCGTTGTTGAGCAGGTACATGGCCTTGCCCGAGAGGACGTAGAGGCCGTGCTCCATGACGTGGGTCTCGGGGAAGGGGATGACCCCGCCGGGCTGGAACGTCACGATGTTCACGTGCATGTCGTGCGCGAGGTCCTCGGGGTCGACGAAGCGGGTCGTCTTCCACACGCCGTCCACGTCCGGCATCTCGCGGGGAGCGACCTCGGCGTCCGAGGTGACGAAGCTCTTGGCCTCGTAGCCCTCGAGCCGCTCGTACGCCTTGCGGACCCAGTGGAACGAGACGATGTCGTCCGAGACGTTCTCGAGGCCCCACGCGTCGCCGGCGGCCAGGTAGGCGTAGCCGCCCTCGCCGAGCTCGTGGACCTCCCCGCCCAGGGTGAGGTTCACGGTGCCCTTGACGACGAATACGACGCCCTCGACGCCGGCCTCGAACTCGGCCTTCGGGGCGCCTCCACCCGGGCCGATCTCCACGATCAGCTGCGAGAAGGTCGTGGCGAACCCTGAGATGGGCCGGGCGATGATCCACGAGCGGGTGTTGGTGAAGCCCGGGAGGTTGCTCGTGACGATGTCGGTCAGGACGCCCTTCGGGATGACCGTGTACGCCTCGGTGACGATGGCGCGCTCCGTGGTCAGGTGCGTCTGGGGCGGCAGGCCGCCTTCGGGGTAGTAGTACTTGCCCATGAGTCCCTTCCTTGGGTCAGTTCGGGGCGGCGGCCGGGTGCGTCTCGGCCAGCCGCGGGTGCGCCAGGTGCGTGAGTTCGAGCTCTCCCAGGCCGGTCGAGGCCAGGACCTCGTCGGCGCCGGCGGCCCCGCACTGGACGGCGCGGAGCACGAAGGCCGCGAGCGCCCGGGCCGTCGCCGGTTCGTCGAGGACAGCGCCCACCGTCTGCTGCACGTAGTTGCGCAGGCGGGTTGTGGCGGCGTCGAGCCCCTCGCGGTAGAACGCATAGGTGGCGATGTACCGGGTGGGCAGCTGGTGGGCGTGGAGGTCCCAGCCCTGGTAGTAGCCGCGCTCGAGGGAGCGGCGGACGAGCCGCGCGTGCAGCTCCCACGCCGCCAGGCGCTGGTCGGCGTCCCCGAGCGGGAGGATGTTGGTCGAGCCGTCGGAGAGGCGGATGCCCGTGCCGGCGACGGCCAGCTGCATGACCTCCTTGGCGAAGTCCGCGGCCGGGTGCTCCATCGACTGGTAGGCGGCGGCGATCTGCAGCGACGCCGAGTAGTCGTAGGTGCCGTAGTGCAGGGCGGTGATGCGCTTGTCGGCCACGTGGGGCAGCTGTGCGACCGGGTGCGAGCCGTCCGGACCGATGATCAGCTGGGGCGTCTCGACCTGGACCTCGAAGCCGAGGCGGCCCCGGGCGAGTCCGAGGGAGGACTCGAGGCGCTCGAGCGCGAACACCATCGCCTTCACCTGGTCGACCGTGGTGACCTTGGGCAGCGTCAGGATGAGGCCCTCGGGGAGGCCCTCGGTCCCGAGCCGGGCCACGAGGCGGGCCACGAACAGCTCGAGCGTGCGCAGGCCGCGCCGGCGCGTTGGCTCCTCGAAGCACTTGAAGCGGATGCCGACGAACGGCGTGGCCGTTCCCGTGCCGCCGGCCGCCGCGGCTAGCGCGTCGGCGACGCCGTTCGCCGCCCGGACCGCCTCGGCGTCCTCCGTCCCCTCCGCGTCGCCGCCGGCCTTCGCCGCCCTGGCGGGGGCGAGGTAGCCGTCCTCGAAGTCGATCCGGAGGTCCTCGATGGGCTCGGTGCGCAGCTTGGCCTCGACCCTGGGGGCGATCTGGGCGGCGAGGTCGGGGGCGAGCCCCACGCGGCGGGCGAGGGCCTCGAGCCCGCCGACCTCGTCCGCGGCGGCGAGCGCCGCCGCCCCCCACTCTGCAGCGAGCTGCACAGTGACGCGGTCCGCGGGCACGTACACCGTGTGGACGGGCTGGCGGGTCCCCGAGTCACCGGGGTAGCCCTCGTGGAGCAGCCGGTCGGTGTCCGCGAGGCTCGCGTCGATGCGGGCGAGGTCGGCGTCGTCGAGTACTCGGGCCGTCAGGCCCAGGTCCGCGCGGGGCTCGCTCATCAGCCCACCAGCTCGTAGGCCGGGGTGGTGAGGAAGTCCGTGTAGTCCTCGGACAGGCAGATGTCCGCGATGAGGCGGCTCGCCGGCTCGTAGAACTTGGCGAACATCTTCGGGTCCACCTCGCCGCGGAGGCGCTCGGTCTCCTCGGCGAGGATCTGCTCGACCAGCTCGCGGGTCACGGTGTTGCCCGTGTCGGCGAGGACGACCTTGTTGTGGATCTGCTGCCACACCTGCGAGCGGGAGATCTCGGCGGTCGCCGCGTCCTCCATCAGGTTGTGGATCGCCACGGCGCCGTTGCCCGAGAGCCACACCGCCGTATAGGCCACTGCGACGTAGAGGTTGAGGTGCAGGCCGGCCTCGGTGGCCTCACCGGAGGCGGAGGAGACGTCGAGGAGGTCGTCGGCGGTGACCGAGACCTCGGGGCGCTGGCGGTCCACCTGGTTCGGCTTGTCGCCGAGGACGGAGTCGAACACCTCGCGGCAGGTCGGCACGAGGTCGGGGTGGGCCACCCACGAGCCGTCGAAGCCGTCCGTGGCCTCGCGGGTCTTGTCCGCGCGGACCTTCTCGATCGCCGCGGCCGTGATGTCCGGCTCCTTGCGGTTCGGGATGAACGCGGCCATGCCGCCCATCGCGAACGCCCCGCGCTTGTGGCAGGTCTGCACGAGGAGCTCCGTGTAGGCGCGCATGAACGGCGCGGTCATCGCCACCGAGGCGCGGTCCGGGAGGGTGAACTTCTCGCCGGCGTCGCGGAAGAACTTGATGATGCTGAACAGGTAGTCCCAGCGGCCTGCGTTGAGGCCCGAGGCGTGGTCGCGGAGCTCGTAGAGGATCTCGTCCATCTCGAACGCGGCCGGGATGGTCTCGATCAGCACGGTGGCGCGGACGGTGCCCTGGGGGATGCCGAGGTAGTCCTGGGCGAAGACGAAGACGTCATTCCAGAGGCGGGCCTCCAGGTGGCTCTCCATCTTCGGCAGGTAGTAGTACGGGCCACGGCCGGAGGCGATGAGGGCCTTGGCGACGTGGAAGAAGTGCAGGCCGAAGTCCACCAGGGCGCCGACGGCGGGCTCGCCGTCGACCAGCACATGGCGCTCCTCCATGTGCCACCCGCGCGGGCGGGTCACGACGACGGCGAGCGGCGCGTCGGTGCGGAGGCGGTACTCCTTGCCCTCGGGGGAGGTGTACGAGAGGGAGCCGGTGGCGGCGTCGCGCAGGTTGAGGACGGAGTCGACCACGTTGGCCCACAGCGGGCTCGAGGCGTCCTCCATGTCCGCGAGCCAGACCTTGGCACCGGAGTTGAGGGCGTTGATGGCCATCTTGGCCGGGCTCGCCGGGCCGGTCATCTCGACGCGGCGGTCCTGCAGCGCCGCGGGGGCCTCGGCGACCCTCCAGTCGCCGGCACGGATCTCGGCCGTCTCGGGCAGGAAGTCGAGCCTGCCGGTGCTCGCGGCCTCGGCCCGGCGGGCCTTGCGAGCCTCGAGCCGGGCGTTGCGCTCGGCGGCGAAACGCCGGTGGAGCTCCTCGACGAAGGCGAGGGCCTCCTCGGTGAGGATCTCGTCGGCGCGCGCGATGGGCGCGTGGTCGGTCACAGTGATGGCCATGCCATCCTCCTTCTCCCGGTATCCGGGTTTCTCCCTGGGGCCTGGTTGTTCTGCTGCTGGGGAACTACGCCTGCACGGCCGCGACGATGGCGGCGGCGACGTCCTGGGCGACGTGCGGATCGAACACGCTCGGGACGATGAAGCTGGGGTTGAGCTCCTCGTCGGAGACGCGGGCGGCGATGGCCCGGGCCGCGGCCACCAGCATCTCAGGGGTGATGTCCGCCACGCCAGCATCGAGCAGGCCGCGGAAGACGCCCGGGAACGCGAGGACGTTGTTGATCTGGTTCGGGAAGTCGCTGCGGCCGGTGGCGACGACGGCAGCGTGGTCCGCGGCGGCGACCGGGTCGGTCTCGGGGTCCGGGTTGGCCATCGCGAAGACGATCGCCTTCTCGGCCATCGTGGCGACCTCCTCGGGCCCGAACAGGTTCGGGGCCGAGACGCCGATGAACACGTCCGAGCCCTTGAGGGCCTCGATGAGCGTGCCGGAGAAGGCCTCCGGGTTCGTGTTCTCCGCGATCCACACGCGGTGTGCATCCGTGTGCTGCTGGCCGCGGTGGATGGCCCCCTTGCGGTCGCACGCGATGATGTTGCGGGCGCCCTGGGCCTTGAGGAGCTGGATGATCGCGTTGCCGGCCGCGCCGACGCCGGAGACGACGATGCGGACGTCCGCGATGTCCTTCTCGACGATCTTGAGGGCGTTCACGAGGGCAGCGAGCGTGACGATCGCGGTGCCGTGCTGGTCGTCGTGGAAGACCGGGATGTCGAGCTCCTCGCGGAGGCGGGCCTCGATCTCGAAGCAGCGCGGCGCGGCGATGTCCTCGAGGTTCACGCCGCCGTAGACGGGGGCGAGGGCCTTGACGATCCGGATGATCTCCTCGGTGTCCTTGGTGTCGAGGCAGACGGGCCACGCGTCGACGTTGGCGAACTGCTTGAACAGCGCGGCCTTGCCCTCCATCACGGGAAGGGCGGCTGCGGGGCCGATGTCGCCGAGGCCGAGCACGGCGGTGCCGTCCGTGACCACCGCGACCGTGTTGCGCTTGATGGTCAGGCGGCGGGCGTCGTCGGGGTTCTCGGCGATGGCGCGGCACACGCGGGCGACGCCGGGGGTGTAGGCGCGCGAGAGGTCGTCGCGGTTGCGGAGGGGAACCTTCGGGACGACCTCGAGCTTGCCGCCCAGGTGCATGAGGAAGGTGCGGTCGGAGACCTTGCGGACGGTCACGCCGTCGAGGGCCTCGAGCGCTGCCGCGACCTGCTCCGCGTGCTGCTCGGACGTGGTGTTGCACGTGATGTCGACGACGAGCTGGTCGTGGTGGGATTCGCTGATGTCCAGCGCAGTGACGGGCGCGCCGGCCGCCGCGACGGCGGCCGCGAGCTCGCTCGTGATGCTGATGCGGCTGGGGGCGTCCACGCGCAGGGTGATGGAGTTGCCGGGGCTGGGACTCGCCATTGAATCGTCCTTGGATCGGGAGGCATCCGCCTCAGTGGCTCTTTTTCCGTAGTACGGATATTATTCTCTGTATCTTGGAAAAACAAGTACCGAGCTCGGGACCTGCGTCCGCCTAGTCGGCGAGTGCCGGGTGGGGTATCGTGGAAATGCCGCAAGTTTCCGGGATGCGGATAATTTTTGCCGGAACAGGTCCGGCGGCACCCAGGAGGGAACCATGGCAGAGAAGGCGTCCGGCGGCGTCCAGTCCGTCGAGCGGGTCTTCGAGCTCCTCGAGCTCATCACGGATGCGGGCGGCGACGTCACCCTCAGCGAGCTCTCGTCCTCGACAGAGCTCCCGCTGCCCACGATCCATCGGCTCCTCCGGACACTCGTGAGCCTCGGCTACGTGCGCCAGCTGCCCAACCGGCGCTACGCGCTCGGCCCGCGGCTGATCCGGCTCGGCGAGGGCGCGAACAAGCAGCTCGGGGCCCTGGCGGCGCCGCAGCTCGCGATGCTCGTCGAGCGGCTCGGGGAGACTGCCAACATGGCCGTCCTCGACTCGGACACGGTCATCTACGTCGCCCAGGTCCCCTCGCCCCACGCGATGCGCATGTTCACAGAGGTGGGCCGGCGCGCCCACACCCATGACACCGGCGTCGGCAAGGCCATCCTCGCCCAGCTCGACGACGAGCAGGTCCGCTCGATCGTGGCACGCCAGGGCATGCCCACGCCGACCGCCTACAGCCTCGGCGACATCGAGTCGCTGCTGTCCGACCTCGACAAGATCCGGGCGCGGGGGTACGCGATCGATGAGCAGGAGCAGGAGATCGGCGTGCGCTGCTTCTCCATGGCCGTTCCCCACGCCCCAACGCCCACGGCCATCTCCGTCTCGGGCCCGGTGTCCCGCGTCGACGAGTCGTTCGGCGAGCGGGCCG
This sequence comes from Sinomonas soli, assembly GCF_054782415.1. Lineage (NCBI taxonomy): Bacteria > Bacillati > Actinomycetota > Actinomycetes > Micrococcales > Micrococcaceae > Sinomonas > Sinomonas soli. Next base: position 54,667 of record NZ_BAAGSN010000020.1, read on the forward strand.
TGCCGCTCCTGCGCGAGGCGGCCGCGAATATCTCGGCCGAGCTCAACCGAACCTGAGCCGGCGCGCCCGCGGAGGGCGCCCGGCTGACCTGCACCCGAAGCGGGGGTGCGCCGTCCGCGGCGCGCCCCCGCTTCGTCGTCTTGTGGGGCTGCAGCTCTTGACCCCTTCTCTGGTATCCCGGTAGAATTCCATATATCAATAAAGTTCTTCCACGAAGTGGAAGATCTAGGGGTGGAAAGTGCCGCGCTCTGCGGAGCCAGCCCACGAGGAGGAGCTGCGAGCATGATCGCCGACCAGGAGCCCGGAAAGGGGAGAGAGATGTCCACCAGCACGACCGTCGCGCGTCCATCTGCCACGGAGGCGTCCCGCCTCGCCCAGCAGCCCGCCGAGCGCTACATCCCTAAGGTCACGCACATCGACCCGGACCTGGCGCTCCGACCCGCCCGCGAGGGGGAGCGCCGCGGCTGGGCCGCGCGCGTCCCCGTCCTGAACTGGTTCCTGGGGCGCTGACCCGGCCCCCAGGTTCTTCAGCCCCTTCGCCCCGCGGCTGCGCAACGGCCCCGCTCCCCCTCCGGGAACGGGGCCGCTGCCGTTCCCGGGCGCGCCGGGACGAAAGCCTCTCGCGCGGCGGCGGGGAGAAGGATGTGATGGGGCCATGGAGCGGGCCGAGCGGAGGAGCACGGGGCGCGAGGGCGCAGTCCCGTCGATCGTCGTGATCGGCGTCCTGCTGTACGCCGCGAATGTCTGGCCGGGCTGGTGGGCCGTGCCGTTTGTGACCCCCCAGGCCTCCGAGGTCATCGGGGCGGTCAACGCCGCCTGGATCGCGGGGCTCGTCGCCAACGCCGTCTACCTGGTGGCCGGCACCCCTGCTCTCCGCGCGGTCGGGGAGATCGTCGTGCTCGTCTTCGGGATCGTGGCCACGGTCAGAGTCTGGAACGTGTTCCCGTTCGCCTTTCCCGGCGGCCCGCCCGACTGGGCCCTCCTGGTCCGCGTCCTGCTCGTGATCGGCATCGTGGGCGCCCTGATCGGAATCCTCGCCCAACTGGTCGCCTTCGTGCGCGCTGTGATGCACCTCGGCCGTCGGCCCGGCCCCGGGCGTCAGGCGGGGCCCCGCTGGCACGTCTGAGGCGGCCGCCCGACAGACGACGGCGGCCCTCCCGTTGCACGAGGAGGGCCGCCCGGTGGCGGCCACTGTGAATCGGCCGCCGGCCCCCGCACCGTCCAACCAGGCCCCAGGGGACGGTGCGGGGGCAGCGTGTGGGCCGGCGCCTGCCGGCCGTGCTGCGGAAGGGTCTAGCTCTCGCCTCCCGCATTCCCAGTCGTGCCGGCGTTCACGTCGAGCAGGCGGTACTTCTCGAACGCCTGGCGCGGCGCGTCGGCGTCGACCTCGCCGCGGCGGGCGAGCATCTGCAGCGCCCGCACCACAACGGAGTGCGCGTCGATCTTGAAGAACCGCCGCGCGGCCGCACGGGTGTCCGAGAAGCCGAAGCCGTCGGCGCCGAGCACGGCGTAGTCGCCCGGGACGAACTGGCGGATCTGGTCCGGGACCGACTTGTTGTAGTCCGTGACCGCCACGACCGGTCCGGACGTGGCCGCGAGCTGCCGGGTCACGAACGGGGTGGGCGCCTCGAGCTCGGGGTGCAGGAAGGCCTGCTCCTCGGCGGCGAGGCCATCCCGGCGCAGCTCGCTCCAGCTCGTCACGCTCCACACGTCCGCGGCCACGCCCCAGTCCTCCGCGAGGATCCGCTGCGCCTCGAGCGCCCACGGCACCGCGACGCCGGAGGCGAGCAGCTGCGTGCGGGGGGCGTCGGCGGCGAGGCCGGCGACGGCGTCGGACGTCAGGCGGTGCATGCCCTTCAGCAGCGCGTCGACGTCGAGGCCCTCCGGCTCGGCCGGCTGGACGATCGGCTCGTTGTAGACCGTGAGGTAGTACATGACGTTCGGGTCAGGATGCTCCCCGCCGTACATGCGCTCGAGCCCGGCCTTGACGATGTGCCCGATCTCGTACCCGTAGGCCGGGTCGTAGGTGACGACGGCCGGGTTGGTGGCGGCGAGCAGGGGGGAGTGCCCGTCGGCATGCTGGAGGCCCTCGCCGGTGAGCGTGGTGCGGCCGGCGGTGGCGCCGATGACGAACCCGCGGGCCATCTGGTCCGCCGCTGCCCAGAAGGCGTCGCCGGTGCGCTGGAAGCCGAACATCGAGTAGAAGACGTAGACGGGCACGAGCGGCTCGCCGTGGGTCGCATAGGCGGTGCCGGCCGCGGTGAACGCCGCGACGGCGCCGGCCTCGTTGATGCCGGGGTGGATGAGCTGCCCGGCCGGGGACTCCTTGTAGGCCAGGACGAGGTCACGGTCCACCGAGAGGTAGTTCTGGCCCTTGGGGTTGTAGATCTTCGCCGTGGGGAAGAACGCGTCCATGCCGAAGGTCCGGCTCTCGTCGGGGACGATCGGGACGATCCGCTGGCCGAAGTCCGCATCGCGCATGATGTCCTTGAGCAGGCGCACGAAGGACATCGTGGTGGCCGCCTGCTGCTTGCCCGAGCCGCGCTTGGCGATCGCGTACGCCTTCTCAGCGGGAAGGGGCACGGCGCGGTGCTCCTTGCGCCGCTCGGGGACCGGGCCGCCGAGGTCGGCACGCCGGGCGAGGAGGTAGCGGATCTCCGGGGCGTCGAAGCCCGGGTGGTAGTACGGGGGCTCGTACGGGTTGGCCTCGAGCTGCTCGTCCGAGATGGGGATGCGCAGGTAATCGCGGAAGTCCTTGAGGTCTCCCAGGGTCATCTTCTTCATCTGGTGGGTCGCGTTGCGGCCCTCGAAGTGCGGGCCCAGGCCGTAGCCCTTGACGGTCTTCGCCAGGATCACCGTGGGCTTGCCCTTGAACTCGGTGGCCGCCTGGTAGGCCGCAAAGACCTTGTGGTAGTCGTGGCCGCCGCGCTTGAGGTTCCAGATCTGCTCGTCCGTGTAGTCGGCGACGAGCTCCTTGGTCTCCGGGGTCCTGCCGAAGAAGTGGTCCCGGACGAAGGCCCCGTTCTCGGCCTTGAAGGTCTGGTAGTCGCCGTCGGGGGTCTCGTTCATGAGCTTCACGAGGTTCCCCTCGGTGTCCTTCGACAGCAGCGAGTCCCACTCGCGGCCCCAGACCACCTTGATGACGTTCCAGCCGGCGCCGCGGAAGAACGCCTCGAGCTCCTGCATGACCTTGCCGTTGCCGCGCACCGGCCCGTCGAGGCGCTGGAGGTTGCAGTTGACCACGAACGTGAGGTTGTCCAGGTTCTCGTTCGCGGCGAGCTGGAGCAGTCCGCGGGACTCGGGCTCGTCCATCTCCCCGTCGCCGAGGAAGGCCCACACGTGCTGGTCCGAGGTGTCCTTGATGCCCCGGTGATGCAGGTACCGGTTCGACTGGGCCTGGTAGATCGCGTTCATGGGGCCGATGCCCATGGATACGGTCGGGAACTCCCAGAAGGCCGGCATGAGGCGGGGGTGCGGGTAGGAGGAGAGGGCGTGGCCCTCCTTGGACTTCTCCTGGCGGAACCCGTCGAGGTCCTCCTCAGTGAGGCGGCCCTCCATGAACGCCCGGGCGTACATGCCGGGGGAGGCATGGCCCTGGAAGAAGACCTGGTCCCCGCCGCCGGGGTGGTCCTTGCCGCGGAAGAAGTGGTTGAAGCCGACCTCGTACAGCGTGGCCGCGCCGGCGTAGGTCGAGATGTGGCCGCCGACCCCGATGCCGGGGCGCTGGGCCCGGTGGACCATGATCGCGGCGTTCCAGCGCATGTACGCGCGGTAGCGGCGCTCGACCTCCTCCTCGCCCGGGTACTCGGGCTCCTGGTCGGCGGGGATCGAGTTGATGTAGTCCGTGGTGTGGACCATGGGCACGCCGACGCTCTGCGCGCCCGCCCGCTGCAGGATGTTCTTGACCATGAACTGGGCCCGTTCGGTGCCCCGCTCTGCCACGAGCGAGTCGAAGGACTCGATCCACTCGGCGGTCTCCTCCGGGTCGCGGTCCACGGCGGCCCCGGCGCCGCCGAGGAACTGCTGGGTAGGCTCTGACGTGAGCACGGCCAACCTCCTTCTGCGCGCGTTGGTGCCGCGCGTCGAGCGTCGGCGGGACATCCCCGCCGCTCCTCCGCCCGATGGCTATATTCCATATAGCGGAAGAGAAATACTGTAATGTGAAACTAGCGTGGCCTGTGGACGTGACGCACGTCAAGTCCGTGACGGAATGGAGGCAGCAATGAGCAAGCGCGAAGCACCCGGCGTCGCCGTGGTGACCGGTGCCGGCAGCGGGATCGGCCGGGCCGTGGCCCGCCGGCTCCTCGCCGACGGGTGGAGCGTGGCCCTTGCGGGCCGGCGGCGGGCGCAGCTGGAGGAGACGGCGGGTGCGGCCCCGGCCGCGCTCGTGGTGCCCTGCGATGTCACCGTGCCGGCCGACGTCGAGCGGCTCTTCGCGGAGGCTGTCGAGGCGCTCGGGCGGGTGGACGTGCTGTTCAACAACGCCGGGACGTTCGGCCCCTCCGGCGACGTCGGCGAGATCGACCCCGCGGCATGGGAGTCCACGGTGGCCGTGAACCTCACCGGGAGCTTCCTGTGCGCGGCCGCGGCATTCCGGGCCATGAAGGCGCAGGAGCCGCGGGGCGGCAGGATCATCAACAACGGCTCGATCTCGGCGCACTCGCCGCGGCCGCGCTCCGTCGCCTACACGGCCACGAAGCACGCCATCACGGGCCTGACCAAGAGCATCGAGCTCGATGGGCGGCAGTGGGGGATCACGTGCGGGCAGATCGACATCGGCAACACCCGCACTGAGCTCGTAGAGCAGCTCAACTACACGGTGGGTGTCGGCGAGGGCGCCCTCCAGGCGGACGGCTCGCGCCTGGTCGAGCCCACCTTCGCCGTCGAGGAGGCCGCGGCGGCCGTGGCCTTCATGGCCTCGCTCCCGGCGGAGGCCACCGTCGGCAGCCTGCTCATCACCGCCGCGGGCATGCCCTTCGTGGGGCGGGGGTAGCTACGCGAGCGGCAGGAACTCGCTCAGGTCCGTCCTGATCCCGGAGGCCGTGAGCCGGCCGGAGGCCACGGCCCCGGGCCACCCGAGCGTGCCCGTGGCCAGGGCGAGCCACGTCTCGGCATCCGTCTCGACCACGTTCGGGGGCGTCCCGCGCGTGTGCCGTGGACCCTCGACGCACTGCGCCACCCCGAACGGCGGCACGCGCACCTCGACCGAGTTCCCGGGGGCCCGCTCCGAGAGTTCCTCGAGCAGGTAGCGCACGGCCGTGGCGGTCGTCTGCCGGTCCACGGCGCCACGGACGACGCCGGCCCGGCCGCCGTCCGCCGCGGCCTCGCCCGAGGGGGTCCCCCCGGCAGCGGCCTGGCCCCGGTGCGCGGCGAGCCAGGCAGCGACTGCGGCGCGGCCGGCGTCGTGCGCGATCCTGCGGCGGACAGCCATGGCGGCCTCCCTCAGTCCAGCAGCGCCGAGACGGCGCGCCCCAGCCGGATGCGGCCCACTTGGCGTCCACCGCCCAGCACCGGGTCGACCACCCGCTCGAGGACCCGGGCCACCTCGGGGACGTCCACGGCGTCGGCCGCTGCGAGCATCGTCAGGCCCACGAGGGTCGTGGCGCGGACGTTGCCGTCGAGGACCTTCACGGCCGCCGTGGCGCCCTGCGGGGTGGCGAGCACGAGGAGGCCCTCGGCGCCGACCTTGGCGAGGATCCCCAGCTCCTCCATGACGATCGTGTTCTCCTTGTCATGGCCCTGGACCGCCCACGGGTAGTCGAGCATCGAGGTGGCGATGGTGGCGGCGCGGGCGTTGGCGGCGTCATCCCCGGGCGACTTCGCGAGCCGCGAGTAGGCCTGGGCGAGCCCGCGCAGGGACAGCGCGGCCACCGGGGCCCCGCAGCCGTCGATCCCGAGGTGCGCGATGGGCTCCTCGGCGTACTCCTCGATCGTGGTCCGCACACGCTGCTGGAGCGGGTGGTTCGGCTCGAGGTAGCTGCGCCGGTCCCACCCGTTCTCCACGCAGGCCCACAGGAAGGCCGCATGCTTGCCGGAGCAGTTGTACGCGAGCTTCCGCCGGCCCTGGCCCGAGCGGACCAGCCAGGCCCGGGCGTTCTCGTCCGCCGGCCACTCGGCCGGGCAGCCCAGATCCGCCTCGCCCAGGCCCGCGGCGTGGAGCATCCCCTCGACCACGTCCATGTGGTCCAGCGAACCCGTGTGGGAGGCGCACGCGAGGGCCACCTGGGTGCCCCGCAGCGGCACGCCGGCCTGCATGGACGCGAGCGCCTGGAACGGCTTGAGCGTGGAGCGGGCGAGCACGGGCGTGCGGATGTCCCCGAGCTCGGTGACCACGGAGCCGTCGCCGGAGAGCACCACGGCCGAGCCGAGGTGGCGGGACTCGATGAAGCCGCTGCGCTCGATCACAGCGAGCTCGACGGCGTCGTCCGCGGTGAAGGTTGCGTGGGCCATGGCCTCAGTCTAGGTGGGCGGGGCCGGGTTGCCGGGGACGCCCGGGTGCGCCGCGCACGGGCTGGCCGATACCCTTGGGGCGTGAAGGTTCTCGTGATCGGCCCCGGTGGCCGCGAACACGCCATCGTCCGCTCCCTCATCGCCGATCCGGCCGTCTCCGAGGTGCACGCCGCGCCCGGCAACGCCGGAATCGCCCAGATCGTCCCGACCCATCCGGTCAACGCGAACGATCCGGACGCGGTCACGGCCCTCGCGCGGACCCTCGCGGCGGACCTCGTCGTGGTGGGCCCCGAGGCGCCCCTCGCCGCGGGCGTCTCCGACGCCGTCCGGGCCGCCGGGATCCCCGTGTTCGGCCCCAGCCGGGCCGCCGCCCAGCTCGAGGCCTCCAAGGCCTTCGCGAAGCAGGTCATGGCGGAGGCCGGCGTCCCCACCGCGATGGCGCGGGTGGCCGTCAACCCCGGTGAGGCCGCCGACGCGCTGGATGCCTTCGGGGCGCCCTACGTGGTCAAGGACGACGGGCTCGCGGCCGGCAAGGGCGTGGTGGTCACCTCGGACCGCAGCGAGGCCCTCGCCCACGCCCAGGCCTGCTTCGAGGCCGGCGGCACCGTGGTCATCGAGGAGTACCTCGACGGCCCCGAGGTCTCCCTCTTCGTCCTCTCCGACGGCCACACCGTGGTCCCGCTCGCCCCCGCCCAGGACTTCAAGCGCATCTTCGACGGCGACGAGGGCCCCAACACCGGCGGCATGGGCGCCTACAGCCCGCTCGAGTGGGCCCCCGCCGGGCTCGTCGAGGAAGTCGTCGAGCGCGTCGCCCAGCCCACCATCGACGAGATGGCCAAGCGCGGCACCCCGTTCGTGGGCGTGCTCTACTGCGGCCTGGCCCTCACCTCCCGCGGCACCCGCGTCATCGAGTTCAACGCCCGGTTCGGCGATCCGGAGACGCAGGCCGTGCTCGCCCGGCTCAGGACGCCGCTCGGCGGCCTGCTGCTGGCCGCCGCCACCGGCCAGCTCGAGACGGCCGGGGACCTGCGCTGGGCGCCCGAGACCGCCGTCGCCGTCGTCCTCGCGTCGCACAACTACCCCGGGACCCCACGCACCGGCGACCGCATCCGCGGGCTGAAGAAGGCGGAGAAGCTCGAGGGCATCCACGTCCTGCACGCCGGCACCGCGGTCGACGAGGACGGCAAGGTGGTCTCCGCCGGCGGCCGCGTGCTCGCGGTCGTGGCCCTCCGCGAGGGACTGGCCCAGGCACGCGAGCTGGCCTACGAGGGCATGGGCCTCATCAGGCTCGAGGGCGGGCAGTACCGCCGCGACATCGCGGCAAAGGCAGCACGCGGGGAGATCAGCGTGCCTGGGGTGCGCAACGGCGCCGGAACGGGAGCAGAGCGATGAGCATCGACAAGGCAGGGTTCTCCGCCGAGGTCCTCGAGCTGCCGGGCTGGAGGCACATCTACTCCGGCAAGGTCCGGGACCTGTACGAGCCCGTCGACGGGCCGGCGGACCAGGTGCTCGTCGTCGCGAGCGACCGGATCTCCGCCTACGACTACGTCCTCGCGAGCACCATCCCGGACAAGGGCCGGATCCTCACCCAGCTGAGCCTGTGGTGGTTCGAGCAGCTCAACGTGCCCAACCACGTGGTGGCCGCGACGGTGGACGACGGCGTTCCCGCCGAGGTCGCCGGGCGCGCCATGGTCTGCCGCAGGCTCGAGATGTACCCGGTCGAGTGCATTGCCCGCGGCTACCTCACGGGCTCCGGCCTGGCCGAGTACCGGGAGTCCGGAACGGTGTGCGAGATCCCGCTGCCTCCGGGCCTGGTTGACGGCTCGCGCCTTCACGAGCCGGTCTTCACGCCCTCGGCCAAGGCCGAGTTCGGCGAGCACGATGTGAACATCACGTATGAGGACGTCACGGGCATGGTCGGCGACGAGGCCGCGGCGCAGCTGCGCGACCTCACGCTCGAGATCTACCGGGAGGCCGAGCGGATCGCCCGCGAGCGGGGGATCATCCTCGCGGACACCAAGGTCGAGTTCGGCGTCGACCCGACCACCGGGTACATCACCCTCGGCGACGAGGTGCTCACCCCGGACTCCTCGCGCTTCTGGGACGCGGCCACCTGGGAGCCGGGGCACGCGCAGCCCTCGTTCGACAAGCAGTTCGTGCGCGACTGGCTCACGTCCCCGGAGTCCGGCTGGGACCGTGCCTCGGGGCAGGAGCCGCCGGCCCTGCCGGCAGAGGTCGTCGAGCGCACCCGGGACCGCTACGTCGAGGCGTACGAGCGGCTCACCGGCCGCGCCTTCAGCTGACGCCGTCCCTCTCGGCGGCCTTGGCCCCGGCCGAGGACTCCTTCGCGGCGCGCTGAGTGGCGAGCCGGATCTCGAGGATCGCGTCCATAACCTGCTGGACCTTGTCCGAGGCCCCGGCGTAGCTGAACTGCTCACGGGCGTCGGCGAGGAGTTCGAGGGCCTCGTCGTTGCGGCCCAGCGCCTTGAGCGCCCGGCCGTAGAGGAGGGCGACCTCCCCGGCGGTGTGGCGGCCGAGCACCGCCTTCTCGGCGTGGATGGTGCGCAGGAGCTCGATGGCCTCCGGGATCTGGCCGTTGAGGTACAGCCACCGGGCACGGATGAAGCTCACTTCGAGCTGCTCCGAGCGAGAGCCGCCCACGATGCTCAGGGCCAGCTCGGCGCGCTCGATCGCCGCGAGGGTCTCGGGCTCGATGATGCCGCCCGAGAGCCGCACGGCCGCCGAGGCCTTGTTGAAGCGGGCCCAGAGCTCGATGTCGTTGGCGGGGGAGAGGAGCTTGGCGGCCCGCTCGTGGTGCTTGACGCCCTCGGCGTAGTCGGCGCGCATGAACGCGACGTTGCCGATCACCCACTCGATCTCGCCCGCGAGCTGGCCCATGGACTCCTCGTCGACGAGGGTCTCGAGGATGCGGCACTGCTCCCAGGCCTCGTCGAGCTTCCCGCTCTCCGCGAGGGCGCCGATGAGCGCGCGCAGGGCGCCGATGTAGATCGTGGACCCCGCGGGGAGCTGGGACGCGAGCCGCACCGCCTCCCGAGCGTGCTCCACCGCCGTGCTGAGCTGTCCGAGCCCGTGGCAGACCGCCGCGAGCATCTGGCGCGCGCGTACCGCGAGGCCGGCCGACTCGGCGACGATGGGATGCTCGAGGAGGTGCTGGACGATCCGCTGGCACTCCGCCAGCTCGCCCTGCTTCATGAGGCACTCGGCCTGCATGTAGGTCATGTTCCACCACGCGCTGTTGTTCTTGCCGTCGAGGGCGAACTGCGCCGCCGTCGCGGCGTGGGTCGCGGCCTGCGCGTAGTCGCGGAGGTCCCAGGCCTGCCGCGCGTAGAGTCCCGCGAGCACGTACTCCGCGTCGTTGGCGCTCACGGGCTGGCTCCAGGCCTCGAGGGCCTTCGGGGCGAGCTGCAGCCTGCGCGCCAGCTCCTGGATCACTTCTGCGGTGGGCTCGCGCCGCCCGGTCTCGAGCAGCGAGATGTAGCTGGGCGAGTAGAGGTCCTTGCCGAGTTCGGCCTGAGTGAGTCCGCGCTCCAGTCGCTCGGCACGCAGCTTCTCGCCGAATCCACTCCCCACGATGACCTCCTGGCCCGGCCCGGAACCTCGTGAACCGGAGCGCGATTGTCTTTAATATCCATCATGGGCCGTCAAGAGGGCGACGGTATTCCTTGACAGGCAATGTGGGAGATATTTTACTGGGAATGTCAATCATGACAAAGCACGCTCTGCCCAGTTAGACGCACCCTGTCCCACCTTCCAACGGGACTAAAGACAAAGGACAAGCTCATGCTGAAGAAACTGATTGCGGCCCTCGCACTTGGCGGCGCGCTCGCAGTGTCCGGGGTTGCCGGCGCCCCGACAGCGATCGGCAACTGGCCGGATCCCATGAAGTCGACGGCGATCGGCAACTGGCCCGACCCGATGAAGTCGACGGCGATCGGCAACTGGCCCGACCCGATGAAGGCCACCGCGATCGGCAACTGGCCCGACCCGATGTCGGTCACCGGCAGCAGCCTCTGAGCGGACGCGGCGCAGCCGCCTCACGCTGACCCGGCCCGTCAGCCCAGTACACCTGTGGGGGAGTGCTGACGCCAGTCGGAGAGTGCCCCGGACTCCGGTCCGGGGCACTTCTGCGTCCGCGGGCGCGGCGCCGGGGCCTTCCTTCCCTTCCACGGCCGCCTCGGGGTCCGGGAGAATACCCCCGTGAGCGTCACCCCGCGCCTTCCCGCCGGGCCGCCGCGCCCGGGCATGCCCGGCCCCTCGGCCCCCGTGGGTCTCTCCGACGCGGACGTCGCGGAGCTGAGGGCCCGCTACGGCCCCAACAGCCTGCCGCGCGAGCGGGTGCGCCCCTGGTGGGCGCGGCTCGGCGCTGAGCTCGCGCACTTCTTCGCCCTCATGCTGTGGACGGCCGCCATCCTCGCGTTCGTCGCGGGGATGCCGCAGCTCGGCTGGGCGATCGCCGCGGTGGTCGTCATCAACGGGCTGTTCGCCTTCGTCCAGGAGGCCCGTGCGGAGCGGGCGTCGGGCAAGCTGCGCGACCTGCTGCCGAGCAACGTCCAGGTCCGGCGCGGCGGCCGGACCACCGTGGTCGGTGCCGTCGAGCTGGTCCCCGGGGACATCGTCCTGCTCGCCGCAGGCGACCGCGTGCCCGCGGACCTCGAGATCCTCCACGCGTCCGGGCTGTCCCTCGACGAGTCCATGCTCACCGGGGAGAGCCTGCCCGTGGTCAGGGAGGCGGGCACGGCGGCGACCGGCGGCACCTTCGTCGCCACGGGAGAGGCCGTCGGGCGCGTCAGCGCGACCGGGGTGTCCACGCGGCTGGCCGAGATCGCGCGCCTGACCACCCGGGCCGAGTCGCCGCCCAGCCCGCTCGACCTCGAGCTCACGCGCGTCGTGAAGGTGATCGCCATGGTCTCCGTGACGGTCGGCGCGGTGTTCTTCGTGATCTCGTTCCTCATCGGCAATCCCCTCGCGGGGGCCTTCCTGTTCGCGATCGGGGTCACCGTGGCCCTGGTCCCCGAGGGGCTCCTGCCCACCGTCACGCTCTCCCTGGCCATGGGTGCCCAGCGCATGAGCAGACGCCACGCGCTCGTGCGCAACCTTCAGGCCGTCGAGACGCTGGGCTCCACGACGTTCATCTGCACCGACAAGACCGGGACCCTCACGCAGAACCGGATGAGCGCCGTCGAGGTGTGGACCCCGCAGGGCTCTGTCCGCCTCGAGGGGCGCGGGTACGAGCCCGAGGCCGCGGTCGCGGGCACTCCGCCCGCGGTCGCGGCGGCTTCGCGCCTCGCCGCCGGCTCCCGGGCCGCCTCCCAGGGGGACATCGAGGAGCACGACGGCGAGTGGCGCGCCGTCGGCGATCCGATGGAGGGCGCCCTCGCGGCGCTCGACCGCAGGCTCGGCGGGGCAGCAGAGGGCCCTGCGGCGCTGGCCGGCTTCGCGTTCGACGAGGAGCGCAAACGGCAGAGCGCGGTCCTCCCCGCCGGCGAGGGCGGGAGGACGGAGCTGTGGGTCAAGGGCGCCCCGGAGACGCTCCTTGACCTGTGCGTGGGCGACGGCTCGCCCGGCGCCGGGCCCGGCGGAGAGGGGGCGTGGCTGGACCGGGCACGCCGGACGCTCGCGGAGCTGGCCGCGCGGGGCCTGAGGGTGCTGGCGGTCGCGTCGCGTGAGCTCACGGCCGCCGAGGCGGCCGCCGCGGCGCGCGGCGAGGCGGACGCCGTCGTCCTCGAGCGCGAGCTCGTGCTGCGCGGCCTGATCGGCCTGCACGACCCGCCGCGCCCCGCCGTCGCCGACGCGATCCGGCAGGCGCGCGAGGCCGGGATCCGGGTCGCGATGGTCACGGGGGACCACCCCATGACGGCCGCGGCGATCGCCCGGGAGATCGGGCTGATCGGGCGCGGCACGGGGACCGAGGCGGTGCTGGAGGGGGCCGCGCTCCCGGAAGATCTCCAGGTGCTCGGCGCGCTCCTGGACCGGGACGGGGTGGTGATCTCGCGGGTCACTCCGGAACAGAAGCTCCGCGTCGCGCACGCCCTGCAGGGCCGGGGCCACTGCGTCGCCATGACGGGCGACGGCGTCAACGACGGTCCTGCACTCGAGGCCGCCGACATCGGGGTGGCGATGGGGCGCAGCGGCACCGACGTGGCGCGGAACGCGGCCGACCTCGTCCTGCTCGACGACAACTTCGCGACGATCATCGTGGCGGTGGAGCAGGGCCGGGCGACCTACGCGAACATCCGGCGCTTCCTGACCTACCACCTCACGGACAACGTGGCCGAGCTGACCCCGTTCGTGGTGTGGGCCCTGTCCGCGGGGCACTTCCCGCTGGCCCTCGGCGTGCTGCAGATCCTCTGCCTCGACATCGGCACGGACCTGCTGCCGGCCCTCGCACTCGGCGGGGAGAGCCCGAGTGCGGGCGTCCTCAGGCGCCCGCCGGAGCGGCGCCACCTCATGGACGCGAGCCTGCTGTTCCGGGTGTTCGCGGTGCTGGGGCCGGCCGAGGTCGTGGTCGAGATGGCGGCATTCACCACGGTGCTCTGGCTCGCGGGCTGGCGCCCCGGCGGTGCCTTCCCCGACCCCGCGACGGTCGCCGCGGCCTCCGGGGCGGCTTTCACGGCGGTGGTGCTCGGCCAGCTGGCCAATGCCTACGCCTGCCGCAGCGCCAGCCGGCCGGCCTGGCGCCTGCCGTGGGGGACCAACCGCATGCTGCTCGGCGCCATCGCCGCCGAACTCGTGCTGCTCGCGGTCTTCCTCTTCATCGGGCCGGTGGCCGCACTGCTGGGCCAGGCACCGCCGCCCCTCGAGGGCCTGGCCGTCGCCGCCTTCGCGATCCCGGGCGTGCTGGCCGGGGACGCGTTCCACAAGACGCTCCGGCACCGCTGGGGCGCCGGGAGGACGCACCCGGTCCTCCCGCACCACTGAGGCGCCCTCTGCGGAGGGCCCGCACGGGAGGGCGCACGACGCGGCGGCGCACGACAAAGGCCCCACGGCTCATGCCGTGGGGCCTTCACATGGTCGGGATGACAGGATTTGAACCTGCGACCTCTTCGTCCCGAACGAAGCGCGCTACCAAGCTGCGCTACATCCCGATCCGTCACCCGAGTCTCCCCGAAGCAACTCATCCAGAGTACCCGATCAGGGGGCGAAGATGAAATCGGAGACGGCCCTCCTCCCGCGCGGCGCGAGCTAGACGAGGGAGTCCCGCCACGCTCCGTGGAGGGCCGCGAATCGCCCTCCGCCGGCGAGGAGCTCGGCCGGGGAGCCGTCCTCGACGATGCGCCCGCCGTCCACCACGAGCACGCGGTCCGCGTTCTCCACGGTCGAGAGCCGGTGGGCGATGATCACGGCGGTCCGGCCCGCCTCCTGGCCCGGGCCCGAGCCCAGCAGCCTGGCGAGCCCGGACTGCACGAGCCGCTCGGACGGGATGTCGAGGGAACTCGTCGCCTCGTCCAGGATCAGCACGGACGGGTTCGCCAGCACGGCCCGCGCGAAGGAGATGAGCTGGCGCTGCCCGGCCGAGACCCGGCCGCCGCGTTTGGTGACGTCAGTGTCGTAGCCGTCGGGCAGCGCCGCGATGAACTCGTGGGCCCCCACCGCGCGGGCCGCTGCCTCGATCTCCTCCCGCGCGGCATCCGGCCGCCCGAGCGCGATGTTGTCAGCGACCGAGCCCGAGAACAGGTAGGCCTCCTGCGTCACCATGACGACCGCACGCCGCAGGTCCCGCGTCGAGAGCCGCCGGAGGTCCACGCCGTCGAGCGTCACCGCCCCCGAGGTGGGGTCGTAGAACCGGGCCAAGAGCTTGGCGATCGTCGACTTCCCCGCGCCGGTCGCCCCGACGAGCGCCACCGTCTGCCCTGCGGGGATCCGCAGGGTGAACTCCGGGAGGATCTCGGGCCCCGAGCCGTAGGAGAAGGAGACCGCCTCGAAGGCGACCGCGCCGCGGGCGTGCGGCAGGGGCACCGGATCCTGCGGCGGCCGCACGCTGGGGACCTCCTCGAGCAGGCCGGAGACCTTCTCGAGGGCCGCCTGCGCGCTCTGGAAGGAGTTGTAGAACATGGCCATCTGCTCGAGCGGTGAGAAGAACCGCTTGGTCGAGAGCACCACGGCGAGCAGGACGCCCACGGCGAGGCCGCCGTCGAGCACGCGGAACGCCGCGACGAGCAGGATCACGGCCACGGTCACGTTGCCGATGAGCACCAGGCCGGGCTGGAAGACGCCGTTGAGCATCACCGAACGCTGGGTGGCGGCGGCGTAGTCGTCGGCCAGGCGGCCGTACTCGGCGCTGTTGGCGCGCTCCTTCCGGAAGGCCTTGACCGCGCGGATGCCCGTCATGGTCTCGACGAAGTGCACGATCAGCCGCGCCGAGACGACCCGGGAGGAGCGGTAGGCCCGCTGGGAGCGCACCTGGTACCAGCGGGCGAGGAAGAGCATGGGGACCGCGGCGGCGAGCATGATGAGCCCCGACGGCCAGTCGAGCGCGAAGACCGTGATCGCGGTGAAGGCCATGAACAGCAGGCCGGAGGCGAGCGAGCTGATGCCCGAGTCGAGCAGCTCGCGCAGCGCCTCGAGGTCCGAGGTCTGCCGCGAGATGATGCGCCCGGACGTGTAGGTCTCGTGGAAGTCCAGGCTCAGCCGCTGCGTGTGCCGGAAGACCCACACGCGCAGGTCCAGGAGCATGGCCTGGCTCAGCTTCGCGGTCGAGGTCACGTAGCCGGCCGTGAGCACGCCGGTGACGAGCGCCGCCGCGACGTACCCGGCGCCGGCGAGCCACATCTGCGCCGGGTCGCCGGAGGCGAGGGCGGGCAGCGCGCGGTCGATCCCGAAGGCGATGATCGCCGGGCCCGCCGCGCGGGATGCCTGCGAGACGACGACCATCGCGAGGGTCGCCCACAGGCGCCCGCGCACGGGCCGGACGAGGTCCCCGAGGAGCCTGAGCGAACGACGGCGGACGGCGCGGCTCGCCTCCCGCGTGAGGTCCACCGCGTCCTCGCCGCGGGTCCCCTGGCCGCCCTGGTCCCGCACCGGTTCGCCGGGCTGCGCCGGGCGGGGGGAGGTGCGGTGGGTGCGGCTCATCGGGCCTCCTCGGAGAAGACGGTGTCCAGATCCGGTTCCTCGTCCCGGTCCAGGTCCCGCGGCTCCCCGGGCAGGCTCGCGATGACCCAGCGGTAGTGGTCGCTGCGGGCGAGCAGCTCGGCATGCGTGCCCACGTCCTCGACCACGCCGTGGCGCAGGAGTGCCACGCGGTCCGCGAGGGCCACGGTCGAGGGGCGGTGGGCCACGATGAGCGTGGTCGTGTGGGCGAGTGCCGCGCGCAGGCCCTCGGACACGCGCTCCTCGGTGGCGACGTCCAGGGCCGAGAGCGGATCGTCGAGGACCAGCACGGACGGCTGCGCCGCGATCGCGCGCGCCAGGGCGATGCGCTGGCGCTGCCCGCCCGAGAGGCTCAGGCCCTCCTCGCCGATGCGGGTGGCGAGGCCGTCCGGGAGCGAGTACGCGAACTGGGCCTGGGCGACCTCGAGGGCCTCGGCCAGCACGGCGTCCGCCTCCGGGCTGTCTTGGACGGGGGCGCCGAGGAGCACGTTCTCCCGCACCGAGGAGGAGAACAGGGTGGTGTCCTCGAACGCGACGGCGACGAGCCGTCGCAGTTCGGCCAGCGGGAGGTCCCGGACGTCCACGCCGTCGACCTCCACGGCGCCCGCGCCGACGTCGTAGAGCCGCGGCACGAGCTGGAGCAGCGTGCTCTTGCCGGAGCCCGTCGCGCCCACGAGCGCCATCGTCTCCCCGGGCCGCACCTGCAGGTCCACCCCGCGCAGGACCTCCGACGCTGGGCCGGCGGCGCGCGGCGGTCGGCCGGCGTCGGGCGCGCCGGGGGCTCCGAAGGAGAAGCGGACGCCGCGGAAGGCCAGCTCGCCGCGGGGGGTGCTGAGGTGGCGCGGGTGCTCCGGGTCGGCCACGGTGTTCGTGGCATCCATGACCTCGAAGTGCCGGTCCACGGCAGTCTTCGCCGTGAGCGCCATGCCCACGAGCATGCCGCTGGCCTCGACCGGCTGCGCGACCGCCGCGGCCGTCGCGAAGAAGGCGGCGAGCGAGCCGATGCTCAGGTGCCCGGCGGCAGTGAGCCAGATGCCGGTGACGAGGCCCGTGCCGAGCGCGAGTTCGGGCAGCAGGGTCACGACGAGGCTGAACAGGGCCTGGTGCCGGGCCTTGGCCACCTCGGTCTCGCGCAGGTGCCGCGCCTGCTCGGTGAAGCCCTCGAGCGCCTCGCGGGCGCGGCCGAAGGCCTTGAGGACGCGGATGCCGTGCACTGATTCCTCGACCGCGGTCGCGAGGTCGCCGGCCTGGTCCTGGCTGCGCCGGGTGGCGAGCGAGAAGCGGCGGCGGAAGATCGCCCCGTAGACCATGATCGGCACGGCGGCCGCGAGGAAGATCAGCGCGAGCTGCCACGAGAGCGTGAACAGCAGGACCACGCCGAGGGCCACCGTGCTGATCGAGACCACGAGGAAGATCGCGCCGAAGGCGAGCCACCGCCGCAGGAACCCCAGGTCCGCGACGGAGCGCGAGAGCAGCTGCCCCGAGCCCCACCGGTCGTGGAACGAGACGGGCAGGTCCTGGAGGTGGTCGTACATCGAGGTGCGCAGCTGCCGCTCGAGCGTGATGCTCGGCTCGATCACGAGGACGCGGCGCAGGTAGATCATCGTCGCCTCGAGCACCCCGAGGACGAGCACGACGCCGGCCGCTCCCCACACTGCCGCGGGCTGGGTGCCGCTGCGGAGCAGCTCGTCGATCACGAGCCGCAGCACCTGCGGGACGGCGAGGGCAAGTGCCGAGGCGGCCAGGGCGACGACGAGGCCCATCACGAGGCGCGGCACGATGGGGCGCACGATCGGGCCGAGACGCCCGATGGAGGCCCAGTACGGGCTCTGCTGCGGGATCGGTGCCGTGGGGTCAACAGGGGCGCGCTGTGGCATGCCGGGGTTCACACACCTGGGGGAGAAGTAGTTAGCTGTGGCAACTACCCTACGCCGGGCGGGCGGTGAGCGTGAGCAGGACCGCCTCGGGGCGGCAGGCGATCCGCACCGGGGCGAAGCGCGAGGTGCCGATTCCGCCGGAGACGTTCAGCGGCACCGAACGGCCGCCCTCCTCCCAGAGGGTGAGGCCCTTGGCGCGCCACGTCGGCAGGTCGCAGTTGGAGACGAGGGCGCCGTAGCCGGGAAGGCAGATCTGCCCGCCGTGCGTGTGGCCCGCGAGGATCAGCTCGGCGCCGGCGTCGGCGAAGTGGTCGAGCACCCGCTGGTACGGCGCATGGATCACGGCGACCTTGAGCGAGGGCCCCTCCGAAGGGCCGGGAGCCGGCACCGGCCAGCCCGCGTAGCGCTCGCGCCGCAGGTGCGGATCGTCCACCCCCGAGAGGTCCAGCCGGACCCCGCCGACGCTCATCGACTGCGCCCGGTTCGTCAGGTCCAGCCAGCCCGCCGCGCCGAACGCTGTGAAGAGGCTGCGCCAGTCCAGCTCGATGCGGCGGGGGAGGGGCTTCCGGTTCGAGGGGCCGAGGAGGTAGGCCGCCGGGTTCTTCGCGACCGGTGCGTAGTAGTCGTTGGAGCCGGGAACGAACACCCCCGGGAACCGCAGGAGCGGCTTCAGGGCCGTGACGAGCGGCAGCACCGCGTCCGGGTGGCTCAGGTTGTCACCGGTGTTGACCACGAGGTCGGGCTCGAGGGCGGCGAGCCCGGCGAGCCAGCGGACCTTCGCGGTCTGGCCGGGCACGAAGTGGATGTCGCTCAGGTGCAGGACCCGGAGCGGCCCCGCGCCCGGAGGGAGCACGGGCACGGTCTCCTCGCGGACCGTGAACTGGTCCTTCTCCCACCATCCGTACGCCGCCGCGGCGGCGCCCGCGCTCAGGCCCAGGCCGGCGAGGAGGGCGGCACGCCGCGCCGCCCTGGCCAGCGCGGGACCGACCCGGCCCCCGGCGCGCGCCGGCATGCTCTCGAGTGCAGGATCCACGGCTCAGCCGTTCCCGCCCTTGCCCTTGCCTGAGGTGGGCTGGGGTGCGGGCGAGGGGGCCGGCTTCTGGGCCGGAGGCTGGGTGGGCTGCGGCTTCGGCGCGGGGGCCGGGGCGACGGGCGCCGGCTGTGGATTCTGCTGCTGCTGCACGCCCTGCTGCGACGTGGATGGGGTGGAGTCCGTGTTCGCGCCGGTGATCAGATTCTGCGGCGGTGCCTCGAAGCTGCCGTTGTCGTAGAGCGGCGCCGCCTTCTGCATGAAGTTGGCCCACTGCGGACCGGCGATGAAGGCGCCGTCCACCGACTTGTAGAACCGGCCGTTGATCGTGATCTCCCGCCCGATGGTGGAGGAGGCCGGGTCCTTCAGCGCCTCTCCGAAGAAGGACGCCGTCGCGAGGCCCTTCGTGTACCCGACCACCCAGGTCTGGTTGTTGAAGTTGTTGGTACCGGTCTTGGCCGCGTCAGGGTAGGGCAGCTTGATGGTCTGGCCGGACGCATCCTTGATGTTGTAGCCGGACCCCTTCGTCAGGACGTCCTGGAGCACGTTCGTGGCCGCCCTCGCCACCTCGGGCTTGATCGCGTTCTGCTGGCAGGTCGGCGCCTGGCCCCCGATCCGCTTCCCCTGGGCGTCCGTCACGTCCGTGATGGAGATCGGGGTGCAGTAGGTGCCGTCCGCCGCGAAGGTCGCGAAGGCGCTCGCCATCGTCAGCGGGGCCACGTTCATGCCGCCGAGCAGGTTGCCGAGGTAGTGGAGGTCGAGCTTCTTGCCGTTGCCGTCGCCGTCGTGCATCCCGAGCGCATCGGCGGCCCGCTGGATGTCGCAGAAGTCGTTCAGGCCCGCGGCGGAGGCGAAGGTCGCCGTGTTGATCGACTGGTAGATGCCCTCGCGCACCGTCATCGGCCGGTACCAGTTCGGCTCGTCGTTCTGGAGGTCGGTGGAGCCCTCCACCGTGTCGTCGTACCAGCCGACGACCGGGGCGCAGGTCGTCTTCCACGGATAGCCCTTGGGGTAGCGGCGCTGGGCCGCGTTCACGATGGCATTGGTGGACTTGCCCTCGTTGAGCCACGCCGCGAGCGTCACGGGCTTCATCGTCGATCCGGGCTGCATGCCGCCCGCGCCGCCGAGGGGGTTGCCGGAGGGGTCGCTGCGTTCGACGTTGACGTTGTACGAGGTCACGAAGCTCGAACCCTGGCCGTCCAGCATGCGGGAGTTCTGGGCCATCGAGACGATCTTGCCGGTCCCGGGCTGGACGGTCACGAGGGAGGCCGCCCACTTGAGCGGGTTCGCCCCGGCCGTCGAGTCGACCTGCTGCTGGGCCGGCGCCTGGAGGCGCGGGTCGAGCGTGGTCTTGATGGTCAGCCCCCCGCGCATGATCCGTGCCGTGCGCTCCTTCTCATCCGCTCCGTACGCCGGATCGTTGAGGATCTGGTGGAGCACGTAGTCACAGAAGTACTGCGCGGACTGCGCGTACGGACATCCCTGCTTGGGCGGGTTGACCTTGGTCTTCACAGGGGTGGCCACGGCGTCGTCGTGCTGCTTCTGGTTGATCTTGCCGTGCTGCAGCATCGCGTCGAGCACGAGGTCGCGGCGCTTCTTCGACGCCTCGGGGTGCGCGATCGGGTCGTACATCGAGGGGCTGTTGACGAGGCCGGCGAGGAGCGCCGCCTGCGGCAGCGTCAGGCTCTTGGCGTCCGTCGAGAAGAAGTACTGGCTCGCCGCCTCGATCCCGTAGGCGTTGGCGTTGAAGAACACGATGTTGAGGTAGCCCTCGAGGATCTGGTCCTTGCTGAACTTCTTCTCGAGGGCGATGGCCAGCTTCATCTCGCGCAGCTTGTCCCCGACGCCCTTGTTCAGGCCGTTCAGGAGGACCTCGTCCGCCTTGCCCTGTGCCACGAGGTTCTCGTTGATCACGTTGTTGACGTACTGCTGCGTGAGGGTCGAGGCACCCTGCCGGCCGCCCCGGAAGTTGGCCGCGAGCGCGCGCAGGATGCCGGTCGTGTCCACGCCGCCGTGCTCGTAGAAGCGGTAGTCCTCGATGGCGACGATCCCGTCCTTGATGTACGGGGACATCTGGTCGAGCGAGACCTTGGTGCGGTTCTCCGAGAACAGTGTCGCGATCTGCGAGCCGTCCGAGGCCAGGATCTTCGTGACCTGCCCGGGCGGCTCGACGGTGAGCTCGCTGGGCAGGCTGTCGAAGAACTGGACCGAGCCGTTCGCTGCGCTGCCGGTGACGGCCGCGGCGGGCACGAGGAGCCCCGCAACCAGCACGCCACAGACCGCACTCACGCCGAGGAATGCGAAGATCTTGCCCAGAGTGGTGGCCGTGTCAAAGACAGGGTTCTTGCCAGACGCCATGTGTGCCAGTCTAACGGGAGGGGCTAATCTGGCCTCATGACCGCCTGGGAATACGCGACCGTGCCGCTCATCGTCCACGCGACGAAGCAGATCCTCGACCAGTGGGGAGAGGACGGCTGGGAGCTCGTCCAGGTGGTCCCGGGCCCCGGGGGCAACGGACTCGTCGCGTACATGAAGAGGGAGAAGCAGGCATGAGCCACGACCAGGCCGCACCAGCGGAAGGGGCCGCCGAGGCCGAGGTGAGCAGCGCCGTCGAGCGCCGCCTCGCGGACCTGGGCCTGAGCCTGCCCGAGGTCGCCGCGCCCGTGGCCGCCTACGTCCCGGCGGTGGTGAGCGGCTCGACTGTCTACACCTCCGGCCAGCTGCCGTTCGTCTCCGGCAAGCTCCCCGCGACCGGCAAGGTCGGCGCCGAAGTAAGCGCCGAGGACGCCAAGAAGCACGCCGAGGTGTGCGTCATCAACGCGCTCGCCGCGGTCAAGGCCCAGATCGGGGACCTCGACCGCGTCACCCGCATCGTCAAGGTCGTGGGGTTCGTCGCCTCCGACCCGCAGTTCACGGGGCAGCCCGGGGTGGTCAACGGCGCCTCGGAGCTGCTCGGCAAGATCTTCGGCGAGGCCGGCACGCACGCCCGCTCCGCCGTCGGCGTCGCGGTCCTGCCGCTCGACGCCCCAGTGGAGGTTGAGCTGATTGCCGACTTCGCATAGGCGCCGTTTCACCCTGCCCAAGCGCCTGCAGGGCGCGGCCCGCAGCTGGCTCGATGAAGCCGACCGGGCACCGCGCAAGCCCCGTCTCGCCTCGTCCGTCGCGCTCGTGCGCGACGCCCCCGGTGGCACCGAGACGTGGCTGACCTACCGCACGGGCGACTCGCCCCTCGGGGTCGTCGCATTCCCGGGGGGCTCGGTCGAGAACGCGGACCAGGACTCCTTCGACTGGTTCGGGCCGAGCGTGGGCCAGTGGGCCGAGGTCCTGGGGACTGAGGACTACGCCCTCGCCCGGGTCCACGTCGTCGCCGCCATCCGCGAGCTGTTCGAGGAGTCCGGAGTGCTCCTGGCCGGCTCCGACGAATCGCTCGTGGTCGAGGGCACGAGCACGGCGGACTGGGTCCGCGCCCGCGAGGCGCTCGCCGGCCAGGAGATCGGCTTCGCCGAGCTGCTCGCCAAGCGCGGCCTGGGACTGCGGACGGACCTGCTGCGGTCCCTCGTGCACTGGGTCACGCCCGACTTCGCGCACCGGCGGTTCGACACCCGCTACTTCGCGGCCACGCTCCCCGTCGGGCAGACCCCCACCCTGCTGCCGAGCAAGGGCGTATGGGGCCAGTGGGTGAGCGCCGCCACGCTCATGGCGGAGAAGGAGACGAGCGCCCTCGGCGACGAGGTGGGCCAGCCGGACACGCGCGGGCTCGCGCTGCCGGAACTCCTCGTCCCCGCCACGGAGATCATCCTCGCCAAGATGGCCAAGGCCAGGGGCTGCATCGCCTACCTCAACATCAAGCGCAGCAACCACGTCTACCAGGCCGAGCTCGTCGAGGAGGGCGGCCAGCTCTACCTCGAGGTGAGCGCCCCGGGAGCCGTCGCGCCGCCCACCGAGGCGCTGCGCGCCGTCGGCCGTCCCGCCGAGCAGGCATAGCGCAGGCATGGCCTGAGGCAGGCACATGCCGCCGCGCACAGACGGAAGAAGCCGGACCCGCAGGGGTCCGGCTCCTTCCGTGTAGCGGGGGGCTCAGCGGGAGCGCTGGCGCAGCCGCTGCATGTCCAGGATCACGACAGCGCGGGCCTCGAGGCGGATCCAGCCGCGCTGGACGAACTCGGCCAGGGCCTTGTTGACCGTCTCGCGGGACGCGCCCACGAGCTGGGCCAGCTCCTCCTGGGTGAGCTCGTGGGCCACGAGCACGCCGTCCGTCGCCGGGCGGCCGAAGCGGTCGGCGAGGTCCAGGAGGGCCTTCGCCACGCGGCCGGGGACGTCCGAGAACACGAGGTCCGAGAGCGAGTCGTTGGTGCGGCGCAGGCGGCGGGCCAGGGCCTGCAGCAGCTGCGCGGAGACCTCTGGGCGGGACCGCAGGAGCGCGACGAGGGCCTCGTTCTTCAGGCCGGCGAGGCGGGTCTCGGAGACGGCGGTGGCCGTGGCGTTGCGGGGCGCGGGATCGAACAGGGCCATCTCGCCGAAGAGCTCGCCGGGGCCGAGGATCGCCACGAGGGACTCGCGGCCGTCGGGGGAGGTGCGGCCCAGCTTCACCTTGCCGGAGACGATGAAGTAGAGCTGGTCGCCCTGGTCGCCTTCGCGGAACACCGACGCGCCCCGGGACAGGTCCACCTCGGTGAGCTCATCCGTCAGCAGGCGGAACCCTTCGTCGTCGAGCGTGGCGAAGAGCGGTGCGCGGCGCAGTACCTCGAGGTCCAATTCAGTCTCCTAGTGTCAGTTGCATTCGCTTGCTTGCGCTGGGCTCATTGTTTCAGATACCGCGGACCTTTTGTGACGAACTTGGCAGGCGACACAGCACACAGCCCGCGCGGGGACGCGCGGGAGGGGCGCGCTGGCCTCCCAGTCTGGCGCCAGAACCCGTCGGTAGACTCCCGAGGGTGAATCTCCTCGACGTCCTCCTCGTGCTCGTTCTCGTGGGCTACCTCCTCAACGGGATCCGGGCGGGATTCGTCGTGAGCCTGAGCGGCATCCTCGGCTTCGTCGCCGGCGGGGTGGCCGCCTTCTTCGCCGTCCCGATCGTGAGCAGCTGGCTCGCGCCCGGCGGCTGGCGCGCGGCCGGCATCATCATCACCGCGGTCCTCCTCATGGCCGCGGGCAACGCCGTGGGCTCCGCGCTCGGCCAGCGCATCCGGCGGGGGATCCGCTGGAAGGGGGCCACCGCGATCGACCGCGGCCTCGGCGGAGTGGTCAGCGTGGTCGTCGCCGCGCTCGTCATCTCGATGACGGCGTTCACCGTCTCGAGCATGGGCGTGCCGCTGCTCACCCAGCAGATCGCCGGCTCCAAGGTGGTCCGGGCGCTCGACGACGCGACGCCGGATCCCGTGAAGGAGCAGGCGGCCGCCCTCCGCGCGTTCGTGATCGGCGACGGCCTGCCCAAGCTGATCGAGGGCATCGCCCCGGCCCAGCCGGTCAAGGTCCCCGACTCGGTGGACACCGCCCAGCTGCGCAGCGCCGCGCCGTCCATCCTCAGGATCACCGGCACCGCGTACCAGTGCGGCCAGAACCAGACCGGCTCCGGCTTCGTGGTCTCGCCCGGGAGGATCGTCACCAACGCGCACGTCGTGGCCGGGGTGAGCGAGCCCGTCGTCGAGCTTCCCGGCGGGGGCGCCCGCAGCGGGCGCGTGGTGTACTTCGACGCGGTGCACGACCTCGCGGTGGTCGCGGTGGACGGCCTGGGCGTCGCACCGCTGCAGCTGACCGGCACGAGCCCGGCCGGCACCTCCGCAGCGTTCGGCGGCTACCCCCTCGGCGGCCCCTACCAGCTCCGCCCCGCGGTGGTGCAGGGCACGACGACGGTGCTCGCCCCGGACATCTACGGCACCAACGAGGTGCCCAAGAACGTCTACCAGATCTCCGGGAACGTCCAGCAGGGCAACTCGGGGGGCCCGCTGATGACCCTCGACGGACGCGTGACGGGCGTGGTCTTCGCCAAGAGCGACTCCACGGCGAACGTCGGCTACGCGATCACCATGGAGGAGCTGGCCCCCGTGGCCGCCAAGGCCCCCGGCCTCAGCCAGCAGGTCCAGCCCGGCGTCTGCACCCGGAAGTAGCTAGACGTCCAGGGGCCGGCGGGTGTCCGTGAGGTCCGCGAGGTACTCGATCGCGAACCGGTAGCCGAGCACCCCGGCGCCCGCGATCACGGCCTTGGCGATGTCGCTGAGGTAGGAGTGGTGCCGGAATGGCTCCCGGGCATGCACGTTCGTGATGTGCACCTCGACGAGCGGCAGCTGGACGGCCGCGACGGCGTCGCGGATGGCCACCGAGGTGTGGGTGTAGGCGCCGGCGTTGAGCACGATCCCCAGGGCCGTGCCGCGGGCGGCGTGGATCGCATCCACGAGCGCGCCCTCGTGGTTCGACTGGAAGCACTGCGCGTCCAGCCCCTGGGCCTGGGCCGCCTCGGCGCAGAGGCGCTCGATGTCCGCGAGGGTGTGCGTGCCGTACTTCTCCGGCTCGCGCGTTCCCAGCAGGTTCAGGTTGGGGCCGTTGAGGACGAGGACGGTGCCGCGGGTCTGTGCCATGGATTCACTCTAGGGCGTCCGCGCCGCGCCGGACTGGCCTTCCGCGGCGGGACGCGGGGGTCTATCCTGTGGCGTGTCCTCGCGGGGCCAGAGGTCGAGGGGGCCGGAGGACAGCACCCTGGATCGGCGCAGTCTCGGCGCCGAGGCGGCGGCACCCCCGCTGGAGGTGCACGACGCCGCGTGGCCGGCCCGCGCCCTCCGCCCGCCGGCGCTTCCGAGCCGGAGCCCTCGCTGGAAGGGCCCGGGCCCACTGCTTCACCATGGGAGCAGTCCAATGTCACCGTCATCCCGCGCCCGGCTCCGGGCGCCCGCCGTGGTCGCCACGGCCCTGCTCACCCTGCTCATCGGCCTCCTCGGCACCGCACCGGCGCAGGCCGGCGCGGGCTCTGCGGCCGCCCCGCAGACCTGGAACGTCCTCGTGGGCGAACAGTCCAAGGACATGGCCATCCAGGGCATGCGATTCCTGCCGGGAGAGATCTGGATCCACCAGGCAGACTCGATCCGGTTCCTCTCCAACAGCGCCGAACTCCACACGGTCAGCTACGGCACGCCGCCCCTGCCCCCGACCTCGATCGCCAACCTCGAGGCCGACGCGTTCAAGCCGGTGGGCGGCCCCCTGTTCGACCCGAAGGTCCGGTGGATGAACTCCGGCGTGATCGCGCCGCCCACGCCGGGGATCCCGACCGTGCGGACGTACCAGCTCAAGTTCGCCAATACGGCACCTTCACCTTCTACTGCATCCTGCACGGCCAGATGATGAACCTCGTGGTCCACGTCCGGCATCAGGGGGCCCCGCTCCCGCACAGCCAGGCCTACTACGACCGGCGCGCCCACGTTGAGAGCAGGCACATCATCCGTGACGGGTACGCCCTGATGCACGAGACGATGGAGAGGGCGAGCGCCACGCATGTGTTCGTCGGGGCCATGGACGACACGGCCATGGTCATGCGGTTCATGCCGTCCCTGGACCACATCAGGGCCGGGACCACGGTGACGTTCGACATGAGCGCCAACCACGGGGTCGTCCCGCACACGGTGACGTTCACCAAGCTCACCCGCGCCGGCGGCAAGCCTGTCGACTCCGGCACGCTCCTCCCCAGGGCAGGCGGGGGTCCGGACCACTTCACGTGGACGTTCGGAACGGCCGGCACCTGGCACTACATCTGCCAGTTCCACGACGACATGGGCATGGTCGGGGACATCGCCGTGAGGTCCTAGCCGGGACCGCCGGGCACCGCACGGCAACGACCGCGGCGGCGCCCCGCCCGCTCGGGCGAGGCGCCGCCGTCGTGCGCGGATTCCCGTCCGCGCCGCCGGGCCTACTTGCGCAGGTCCTGGGCGATCTTGTGCATGACCGTCGGGTCGGCGAGGGTCGTGGCGTCGCCCGGGTCGCGCCCCTCGGCCACGTCCTTGAGCAGGCGGCGCATGATCTTGCCCGAGCGGGTCTTGGGCAGCTCCGGGACCACGAGGATGTGCCGCGGCTTGGCGATCGGGCCGATCTCGTGGCCCACGTGGGCCCGCAGCACAGCCGCGGGGTCTTCGCCCTCGGGGATGCTGGCCTCGCCCCGCAGGATGACGAAGGCCACGACCGCCTGGCCGGTCGTCTCGTCAGCGGCCCCCACCACCGCGGCCTCGGCGACCCACGGGTGGGAGACGAGCGCCGACTCTATCTCGGTGGTGGAGAGGCGGTGGCCCGAGACGTTCATGACGTCGTCGACCCGGCCCAGGAGCCAGATGTCGCCGTCGTCGTCCTTCTTCGCCCCGTCGCCGGCGAAGTACATGCCGTCGAAGCGGGACCAGTAGGTGTCCTTGAACCGCTCCGGGTCGCCCCAGATGGTGCGGAGCATGGCCGGCCATGGCTTGCGGATCACGAGGAAGCCGCCGTGCCCGTCCGGCACCGGCTGGCCCGCCTCGTCGACGACGTCGACCGCGATGCCCGGCAGCGGAACCTGGGCCGACCCGGGCTTCGTGGCCGTGACGCCCGGCAGCGGTGCGATCATGATCGCGCCGGTCTCGGTCTGCCACCAGGTGTCCACGATCGGGGCACGCTCCTCGCGGCGCCCGCCGTTGCCGCCGATCACCTCGCGGTACCACATCCACGCCTCGGGGTTGATGGGCTCGCCCACGGAGCCGAGGACGCGGATCGAGGAGAGGTCGTACTTGGCCGGGATGTCCGAGCCCCACTTCATCATGGTGCGGATCGCGGTGGGCGCGGTGTACAGGATCGAGACCTTGTACTTCTGGACGATCTCCCACCAGCGGCCCTGGTGCGGCGAGTCCGGCGTGCCCTCGTACATGACCTGGGTGGCGCCGTTCACGAGGGGCGCGTAGGTCACATAGGAGTGGCCGGTGACCCAGCCGATGTCCGCGGTGCACCAGTAGACGTCCGTCTCCGGCTTGAGGTCGAACACGGCCGAATGGGTGAAGGCGGTCTGCGTGAGGTACCCGCCGGTCGTGTGGAGGATGCCCTTGGGCTTCCCCGTCGTGCCGGACGTGTAGAGGATGAACAGCGGGTGCTCGGCGTCGTGGCCCACTGCGGTGTGCTCGGGGGAGGCGGCGGCCATGACCTCCGACCAGCGCAGGTCGCGGCCCTGGGTCCAGGCCACGTCCTGGCCGTTGCGCTCCACCACGACGACGTGCTGGACCGTGTGCCCGTCCTCGGCGAGGGCCTCGTCCACCGCCGGCTTGAGCGGGCTGGGCTTGCCGCGGCGGTAGGTCCCGTCTGCGGTGACCACGAGCTTGGCCTCGGCGTCGTCGATGCGGCTGCGCAGGGCCTCGGAGGAGAAGCCGCCGAAGACCACGGAGTGGATCGCCCCGATGCGAGCGCAGGCGAGCATCGTCACGACGGCCTCGGGGATCATCGGCAGGTACACGGCGACGCGGTCGCCTTTGGCGACGCCCAGCGACTCGAAGGCGTTCGCGGCGCGCTTGACGCGCTCGGTCAGATCCGCATAGGTGATCGTCTCGGTGTCGCCGGGCTCGCCTTCGAAGTGGATCGCGACCCGGTCGCCGAGGCCGTTCACGACGTGGCGGTCGAGTGCGTTGTAGGCGGCGTTGACCTCCCCGCCGACGAACCACTTGGCGAAGGGCGCGTCCGACCAGTCCAGAGTCTGGGAGAAGTCCTTCGACCAGGTGAGGCGCTCGCGCGCCTGGGCGGCCCAGAAGGCCTCGGGATCAGCGTTCGCCTCGGCATAGATGCCCTCGTGGACGTTCGCCCCCGCCGCGAACTCGGGGGAGGGGGCGAACTGGCGCTTCTCCCGGAGCAGGTTCTCGAAGGCGTCGCCCGTGACGGTTTCGTGGGCCATGGTGTCCTTTCGGCTCGTTCCTCGCATGATCCAGCCGATCCTGCAGCCCCGGCCGCGGGGCCGGACGCCACCGTCGGATGTGAGGCCGCACACACCGGCTGCCTGATGTCAACAGTAGCCCCAATGGGGTCGCGGCGACGTTGCGAGCGTCACACTGCCGCGCCGGACGGCCGCGGACATGCGGCGGGCGGTAGGCGCCCGACGCCGAGTGGCCGGCACACGCCGTCGTCCTCCACCCCGTCGGGCGGCGCCCCTCGCGCCCGGAGCCGCCTAGGTGCCCCCGTGCCGGTGTGGCTAGGCTGAACTCAAGACCGAAGGAGTGACTCATGTCTGACCCCAGCCAGAGCCCGTCCGAGGGGCGCCGCAGCGAGTCCGTGCTCGGACCGTTCACCACGCGTGATCTGACCCTGTTCGGGGGTGTGCTCATCACGTTCGTGGCCTCCCTCCTGCCGCTGTTCGGGGTCGGGAACCTCTGGAACGCCGCGGGCCTGTACTTCCTCGGGATCGGCATCCTCGTCCCGGTGGCGGCCGCGGCCCTGTTCGCCTGGCGCCGGCTCGAGCCCACGCGGAGCCTGCGGGTCGGCTCCCTCTCGGTGGACCAGTTCGCCTCGGTCGCCGCAGTCCTGAGCGCCGCGTTCTACTTCCTCGGCACCGTCACCACGCTCTCGCCCGGCGCCGTGGTGGGCCTGCTGGGGGGCCTTGCCATGCTCGCCGCCACAACGATCGCGCGGCTCATCCCTGCGTTCGCCGTCGACTTCCTGGGCCGGCCGGAGGTGCCCGCGCACGTCATGGCGCGCGACGCCGTGCCCCCGGCGCCGCGCCCTGCCGGGGCCGCAAAGCCCCAGCGTGGACGCGCCGGTGCTGCGTCCGCCTCCGGCGCTGCCGGGAACGAGTGGGGCAGCCCGGCCACGGGCGAGTGGCCAGGCCCGGCCGCCGCGCAGGCGCCCGGGCGCCCCGGCGAGGCCGCCGCCGTCCCCGGCGCCGGCCCGAGCACCGGGGGCCCGGTGGCACCGTTCGCAGGGACGTCCGCGGCCCCGACCGTGGAGGCTGCCGCCGGAACCGAGCCGAACGCTCCCGCGCCCGACGACGATGGGGCGCCCGAGCGCGCCGTCGGCGTCTTCGGGGCAGCCGACGGCGAGGCCTACGGTGCTCCAGCCGCATCCGAGGCGCCCGTGGAGCCTGCCGCGGCGGAGCCTGCCGAGCCAGAGGCAGCCGCTGAAGAGGCTGCCGCTGAACCTGGTGTCCCCGCTGGGGCCGGTGCCCCTGCTGGGGACGATGCCGCCGCTGAACCTGGTGTCCTGGCTGAGGCCGCGCCGCACGCCGGACACACCGGCTCCGCGGAGCCGGGGCCGTCCACGGATCAGGCCGGGGCCGCTCAGCCCGCGGCCCCCACGGTGCCCGCTCCGTCCACCGAGTCGGACGGACCGGTGGCCCCCACGGAGGTCGTCGCGGCAGCGGGTGCAGGACCGGCCACTGCGGTGTTCCCGGCCCCGGGCCGCGGGCCCGCAGACCCGGGCGTCGCCGGGCAGGGGAGCCCTGCCGAGGACATCGGGGCGACCAGGCCGTACGAGGACGAGGGCACGCGCTACGAGGCGTTCTGGTTCGCCGTCGGCCAGCCCCGCACCGCGGTGGATGCCACCACCGGCCAGCCGATGTTCAGCCTCGAGCCCGGGCAGTGGATCCTCGCGCTCCAGGACCGCGGCCAGGAGTTCGTGGTGCAGAGCCCCGACGGGCGCGTCGGGGTCCTGCGAGACCTCTCGGGAATCGAACGCGCGTGAGCGGTGCCGCTGCCCAGCCTCGCCGCCGGCGGATGAGCCAGGACGAGACCCCCCTGGCGCTCAAGCGACGGGCCCGGAAGATCAACAGGGTACTCGCCGAGGCGTACCCCTACGCGCATGCCGAGCTGGACTTCCGGAACCCGTTCGAGCTCCTGGTGGCCACCGTGCTGAGCGCCCAGACCACTGATGTCCGGGTCAACCAGGTCACCCCTCTCCTGTTCGCCCGGTACCCGGACGCGCTGGCCCTCTCGGAGGGCGAGCTCGCCGACATCGAGGAGATCATCCGGCCCACCGGCTTCTTCAGGGCCAAGGCACGGAGCATCCACACGCTGGCGCGCAAGGTCGTCGACGAATTCGACGGCAGGGTGCCCGGGACACTGGCAGAACTGGTGACCCTGCCCGGCGTCGGCCGCAAGACGGCCAACGTGGTGCTCGGGAATGCCTTCGGGGTCCCCGGGATCACCGTGGACACCCATTTCGCACGGCTGGCCAAGCGGTTCGGCTGGACGGCATCAGAGGACCCCGTGGTGATCGAGCGGGACGTGATGGAACTGTTCGAGCCGCGGGACTGGACCATGCTCTCCCACCGCGTCGTGTTCCACGGGCGGCGCGTGTGCCTCGCGCGGAAGCCTGCCTGCGGCGCGTGTCCGGTGGCCTCTCTGTGCCCCTCGTTCGGCGAAGGGGAGACCGACCCCGCCAAGGCACGGCGCCTGCTCCGGTTCGAGCTGGCCCCGGGCCGGGAGGACCTCCACGCCGAGATGGTGGCCAACTCCTCCGACGCGGCCGCGATCCGCCGGCGCACGGAGACGCTGGCCACCGCAGCAGCGTCCCCAGAGGGCCCGGAGCCCGTCACGGATGCCACGTCGGACCGGCACCCGTGAGCGCCCGAGCGGAACTCGCGGAGCTCGTCCGCGCCATCAGCGCGGGCCACACCGACCCCTTCGACCGCCGCTGGCACCCGGCGACCCTGCCCGGGGCCGCGCGGAGGGCCGCCGTCCTCGTCCTCTTCGGCGTCCTCGACGATGTCCCGGCTGTCTCGCGCCGTCCCCTCGCCCCCGCCGATCTCGACGTCCTGCTCCTCGAGCGGGCCGCGACCCTCGGCTCGCACCCGGGCCAGGTCGCCTTCCCCGGCGGAGGCCAGGACCCCGAGGACGCGACCCTGGTGGACTGTGCCCTCCGCGAGGCCAGGGAGGAGACGGGCCTCGACCCTGCCGGGGTCGAGGTGCTGGGCGAGCTGCCGCCGTTGGGCATGGCGGTGAGCAACTTCCTCGTCACCCCCGTGGTGGGGTGGTGGTCCTCTCCGTCCCCCGTGGACGTGGTGGACTACGGGGAGTCCGCCCAGGTGTTCCGCACCCCGGTCCGGGACCTGCTCGACCCGGACAACCGGGTCATGGCGGTGCTCCACCGCCGGGGAGCGCGCTTCGCGAGCCCCGGGTTCGAAGTCAACGGCGTCCTCGTCTGGGGCTTCACCGCGATGGTCCTCGATTCCCTGTTCACCGCCCTGGGCTGGGCGGTCCCTTGGGACCGGACCCGGGAGCACCGGGTCGACCCCTAGCCGCGCCGGCCGCGGGCGCGGCTACTTCGCGCGGTCGTAGGACTCGACGACGGCGACGCTGAGGGGGAACTCCACGGGGGCGCCATGGAACAGCAGCCGCCCGGCCGTCCTCGCGGCGTCCTGGACCGCGGCGGCGCACTCCTCGGCGACGGCGTCCTCGGCGTGGATGACCACCTCGTCGTGGAGGAAGTAGACGAGTTCCGCCCGGCGGCCGTGCGACCTGATGCGCCGCAGCCGCCCCCGCAGGTCGGCCATCCAGCACTCGGCCCACTCGGCCGCCGTCCCCTGCACCACGAAGTTGCGCGTGAAGCGGCCCCTGTCGCGGGCGATCGCATCGGCACGGTGCTGCTCCTGGGCGCTTGTGGTGCGCTGGGACGCGAGCCAGCGCGGCGACGGGGGAGGGGTGCTCCGGCCCAGGTGGGTCGTCACCGTGAGCCCCCGCTCGCCGTCCCGCGCCGCCTGCTCCACGAGCGCGACGGCCCGCGGATACAGTCGCGTGAGCTGCGGCATCAGCCGGCCCGACTCACCAGTGGTCGCGCCGTAGATGGCCCCGAGGAGGGCAACCTTCGCCTGGGCCCGGTCGCCGCCGAAGCCCGCGGCCGCGATCCCCGCATAGAGGTCTCGCCCGCGCGCGGCGCCGGCCATCGCCTCATCGCCTGCCAGGGCCGCGAGGACCCGCGGTTCGAGCTGCGAGGCATCCGCCACGATGAGTCGGTGCCCCGGGTGTGCCCGGGCCGCGGACCGGACCTCGGCAGGGATCTGCATCGCGCCTCCGCCGCGTGAGGCCCACCGCCCGGTCACGACACCGCCCACCACGTACTCCGGCCGGAAGCGGCCGTCCGAGACCCAGGTGTCCAGCCACGACCAGCCGTTGGCGGCGAGCAGCCGCGCCATCTTCTTGTACTCGAGCAGCGGGGCGACCGCCGGGTGGGTAAACCTCCGCAGCTCCCAGGCACGCGTGGTGTTCGCCTCGATGCCGGCGCGGTGGAGCGCGCGGATGAGCTCCTGCGGTGAATCCGGGTTGAGGCGTGGGGCGCCCAGGAGGTCGCGGAGCTCCGCGGCCTTGGCCTCGAGCAGGGCGGGCCGTGCCGTCCCCTGCGGCCGCGGACCGAGCCGCTCGGCGAGGAGCGCATCGTGGACTGCCGCATCCCACGGGACGCCCGAATGCTGCATCTCCGCCGCGGCGAGGGCTCCCGCGGACTCCGCCGCGAGCAGCAGGGCGAGCCGCTGGCGGCGCGGCGACCCGGCGACCGCGGCCAGCTGGGCCGCGAGCTCCGCGGCGCCCGCGTCGGCACCGACGCCGGTGGGCCGGGCCTCGAACAGGGCGTCCTGGTGCTGGACGGGCCACGCTGCCCGCCCGGCGTCCGGCTCGCCGAGGAGGCTGCCCACGGGGATCGACGGCGTGTAGCCGCTGCCGGCCGTGTAGGACGAATGGGCGAGGATCGCGGCGCTGAGGGTGAGGTCATGGCACCGCTCGACCTCGACGCCCGCTGCGAGGAGCCGCGGGTACCAGTCGGAGGTGCGCTGCCACACCCACCGTGGGTGCTCGCGGGCATCCACCCGCCGGACGAGCTCTGCGAAGCCGCCGCCGGACACGGCCCGCGCGGGGCCGGCCGGTGCACCGGCCCGGTCGAGGCACTGCAGCAGCACTCCGCCGTCCGATGCGGGGGCGACGAGCTGGTACACGCCTCCCATTCTTCCCTGTCCGCACGCCTGCACTCGCCCTCCACAGGTGCGCCCGAGGCGTTTTGTCCACATGGGCGGCCCCGTCGGTTCCGGCGGATGCCCGGACTGGGAAGTCTGGACGGCATGGCGAGGAACGAGCAGGAACAGCCCGACGGCACGAGGAGGTGGCTCCCCGAGGCGGGACCGGTCGTGTGCTGTGTCACCGGTGACGCTGCACTCCGGGACGAGTGCGCGAGGGCGGCGGCGGTGGCGGGCGTCATCTTCGAGGGGGTCCCGGCAGTGGGAGGGGACGCACGCCTCTGGACCAGAGCGGACCTGGTGCTGCTCGGCGCCGACGTCAGCGAGGTGCCCCCGCAGCGGCGCGGCTCGACCGTCCTCGTCGGCGGTGCGGGCCAGCGCAGTCTGCTCTGGGACAGGGCGGCGGCACTCGGGATCGACCATGTGGCCGAGCTGCCGGAGGCTGCCGGCTGGCTCGTGGAGTTCCTGGGCAGGAGGGGCGCCGAGGGGCCGTCCGGGGTCGTCGTCGGGGTCGTCGGGGGATGTGGGGGCGCGGGTGCCAGCACGACGGCGGTGCTGCTCGCCGGCGCCGCGGCGCACCACGGCGGCCGGGTGCTGCTCGTGGACGGCGACAGGCTCGCGGGAGGGCTCGAGACCGTCCTGGGCGAGCAGCCGCTCGAGGGGCTGCGCTGGCCGGACCTCGCCTCCGCCAGCGGGGCCATCAACCCCGACCAGCTCGCCGCGTCGCTGCCGCGGGCGGGAGGCGCCGCGGTCCTGTCCTGGCCCGCAGGGCCGCGCCGCGCGGTGCGCGTCCCTGGGTCCGCGGTCTCCGGGGTGGTCGAGGCGGCACGGTCGGCGTTCGACCTCGTCGTCGTCGATGTCGGACGAGGGCGGGAAGGGCTCGAGGACTTCGGGTGGGCCAGCGACCGGATCCTCGTCGTCGTTCCCGGGACCGTGGGCGGGGCCCTGTCCGCCGCCCAGCTCGTCCATGAGCTGCCCCCGGTGCCGCACGGCATCGTGGTCCGGGGACGCACGGCCGAAGGTGTCGACGCCGAGCAGCTGGCGGGGCTCGTCGGCTGCCCGCTCGTGACCCGGATTCCGCACCTCCGGCGTGCCGCGGGCGCCGCGGAGGCCGGGCGCCTGATGGAGCTGGCGTGCTCGAGGTCCCTGCGGCGGCTCGCCGCTGCGGTGCTCGAGGCGCTGCCCGAGCAGGTTCCGCCGGCTCCCGTGGACCGCGCCGCGGCCCTCGCCGTGGGTGCCAGGCTCGCTGGCCGTGGTCGGAGGGCCGCGCGGTGAGAAGCCAGATCGACGCGGAGCTGCTGGACGCAGTGCGCAGGTCGGTGCTCTCGACTCCGGGGCCGGTGACCCCCGCGCGGGTCGCGGCGGCCCTGCAGGGCAGCGGCCGCGTGCTGGGCACGGCCGGCGCACTCTCCGCTGTGGAGACCATCATGGCCGAGCTGCGCGGGCTCGGGCCCCTGCAGGCGCTCGCCAACGATCCCGCGGTGACGGACCTGTTCGTCAACGCACCGGAGAGCGTGTGGCTCGACAGGGGGCACGGACTCGAACGGAGCGCGGTGTCCTTCCCCTCGGAGGAGGCCCTGCGCGCCCTCGCCGTCCGCCTCGTGGCGGCGGCGGGGCGCCGGCTCGACGATTCCTCGCCGTGCGTCGACGTGCGGCTTCCCGGAGGCTACCGGGTCCACGCCGTGCTGCCGCCCGTCTCCACTGGCGGAACGCTGCTGTCCATCCGCATCCGGCGTGCTCGGCCGATGACCCTGGACGAGTTGGAGGCCGCAGGCACGGTGCTGCCCGACCAGAGAACCGTGCTCGAGGCCCTGGTGGCGCAGCGGAGGAGCTTCCTCGCGAGCGGGTCCACCGGGTCAGGCAAGACCACACTGCTGAGCACCCTCCTCGGCCTGGTCCCGTCCGGCGACCGGATCGTGCTCGTGGAAGACGCCGCCGAACTGGCCCCCGACCACGGCCACGCCGTCGGCCTGGAAGCGCGCCATGGCAATGTCGAAGGGGCCGGCGGGGTCGATCTCGCCCGGCTCGTGCGGGAGGCGCTGCGGATGCGCCCGGACTGGCTCGTCGTGGGCGAGTGCCGCGGCGCCGAGGTCCGGGACCTCCTCTCCGCGCTCAACACGGGGCACAGCGGGGCCGGGACAGTCCATGCCAATACGGCGGGCGCCGTCGTGGCACGGCTTGCCGCCCTGGGGGCGCTCGCGGGGCTGACCCGCGAAGCCACCTTCCTCCAGGCCTCGAGTGCCCTGGACGCTGTGGTGCACCTCGAGAGGGCACCGGCGGGACGACGGGTCGCGAGCATTGCCGTGGTCGCCCAGGGACCGGACGGGCTCACGGTGACCGACGCCCTGCGCCGCGTCGCCGGGACGGCCCGGACCTCGGAACCGGGACCCGGCTGGGCCCGGCTCGCCGCGGAACTGGCCCTTCCCCGCGCACTGGGGGCCGCCGCGTGAGCGCCGGATCCGTCGTGGGTGCCACGATCGCTGTGCTGCTGTTCGCCAGCTGGCGCCTCGGCGCCGAGCCAGGGGCGACGAGCACGTACTGGCGCCGCCTCCGAACCCACGGTGTCCGCCAGCGGCCCGGTCGGCTGCGCCTGCGCCGAGCGGGACTCCGCGCGGGGAAGGACGGCACGCGGCCGGCCGAGGAGTTCCAGCACGCGGCCATCCTGGTCGGGCAGCTCGCCGCCCTGCTGCGCGCGGGCCGCACGCCGGAGCAGATGTGGCGGCAGGCCGCCGAGGCGTATCGGGTCGGCGAGCGGGGGAACGCAGACCTCACCCCCCGTGTGCTCCGGTCGGCCGCCATGGCCGCAGACCTGGGGCGCCCGGTCGCGGCGGCCCTCCGGACGGCGGTGGGCGACCGCGATCCCTCCTCTCCCCGAGCCGCTGGAGCGGCGCCCGGCATCTGGCGCAGCGTGGCGGCCTGCATCGAGGCCGCGGAGGCCTCGGGGAGTGCCCTTGCCGACGTCCTCGAGAGGCTCGCGGCCCAGCTCGAGGCCGACGCAGACGCGGTCGCAGCACGCGCGGTGGCCCTCGCCGGCCCCCGTGCCACCGCGAAGGTGCTGAGCGTCCTCCCCGTGGCAGGGCTCGGACTCGGGATGCTGATGGGTGCGGACCCGTTCGGGATCCTGCTCTCCACGCCACTGGGGGCGATGTGCCTCGGCCTCGGGGCATCGCTGACGGTGGCCGGGCGCTGGTGGTCGGACCGGCTCGTGCGGTCCGCGTCGGAGGCACGATGAGCGCCGTCCTGGCCCTCGGCCTCGCTGCCGCCGCGGCGGGAGCCGCCCTCGCGCTCGGAGGCGGGCGGCGGCGTGCCGAGCGACTTCTGGGCGTCCAGCCCGCCATCGGCGAGGCGGCGCTCGCGGGCGAGGACGGCCGGACGCTGTCCCACCCGGCCGGCGGCCAAGGGGGACGACGGGCCGCGCGACCCGATGAGGTGCCCCTCCTGCTCGAGCTGCTCGGCGCCATGCTCGAGGCGGGCCTGGCCCTGCCGCGGGCGCTCGAGGTGGCCGCCGGCGTCGCCGACGGACCGGGCCCTGCTCTGCTGAGGGCCTCCGCTGCCCTGCGGTTGGGGACCGACTGGGACCATGCGTGGCCTGACGCGGTGCCCGGGTCCGCCATCGACGGGCTCCGGGAGGCCCTGGGCTTCGCGGCGTCCACCGGGGCCCCGTCAGCCGAACTGCTGTACTCGCGGGCACGGCAGCTGCGGCGGAGCAGGCACCGGGAGCTCGAGAAGCGCGCTGCCGCTCTGGGGGTCCGGCTCGTCATCCCTCTGGGGGTCTGCTCCCTTCCGGCCTTCCTATGCCTCGGCGTCGTGCCGGTGCTGCTGGCGATGCTGCCCGGCGGGTGATCCCGTCGCCACGACTTCCTGCCCACCTCGGGCAGGCGGCGCCCACGGCGCCACGGCCCCGCCGCGAGGCAGGGCATCCCACGGCGCGCCGGCACGCCCCTCCCTGGAGCCTGCACTACGGCTGCGTCCGACCCATCAAGGAGGAACCATGTCCGCACAGCCCCATCGGAACGACGTCAGGGCCCGCCCCGACCAATCCAGCGAACCCGCACGGCTCGAGCTCGCCCCGGGTGCGGGCCCCCGGCCCGACGCCCTCGGGGCATCGGAGGAGACCTGCCGGATCATCGAGCTGTTCCCTCCGGGCAGCCCGCGCAGCGCGGAGCAGCGCGGCCAGGACCGGGGGGAGGCCGCGCCGCGGGCTTCCGAGCTCGGAACCCGTCCGGCCGCGTTGCCCGTGCCGCGGGAGGACCGTGGAGTACGCCGGCGGCCCCGCCGGCGGGCGCGCGTCCTGGGCACCCGGGTGCGGCGGAGGACGGCCGTCCGGGTGCAGCTCCTGCGGCTCTGGCTCGAGGGCAGGGGCGCCGGGGAGCACGGGATGGCCACGGCGGAATATGCGATCGCGACCCTGGGCGCCGTGGCCTTCGCGGGCCTGCTCGTGGTCATCATGCGAAGTGACGAGGTGCGGGGCTTCCTCCTCGCGATCATCCGCCAAGCCCTCGCCCTGCCGTGAGGCGTGTCCGTGGGGTCGCCGGCGCCCACGAGGGCCCGGCGTCCCCGCGGGGCTCGGTCACCGCCGAGTTCGCGGTGGCCGTCCCCGCCGTGATCCTCCTGCTCGGCTTCCTCCTCGGCGCCGTCTCCGCGGCCGTGTGCCAGGTAAGAGTGGAGGAGGCTGCGAGGGCCGGCGCGCGTGCGGTCGCCCGAGGCGAGGACCCCGGGACGGTGGCGCGCGAGATCGCCCGGGTCGCCGGAGCTGGCACGGAGCACTCGATCGATGCCTCTGCCGGCGTCGTCACGGTCCGGGTCAGCACTGCGGTGCCCGGACCCGTGGCGGCCGCGGCCGGGCTGCGCGCCCAGGCTACCGCGAGTCTGAGCAGGGAGGCCCCGCCGTGAGCCGCACGCCCAGGCCGGGCGGGTGCGTGCCCCGGCCCGCCGGCGCCAGCAGCCGGTGCGCCGAGGCCGGGTCGGGAACGGTCCTGGCCCTCGGGCTCGGGATGGTCCTCGTCCTGGCCTGTGCTGCCCTCGTGCTGCTCGGCCAGGCCCTCGCGGCGTCCTCGCGGGCCGGCGCGGCGGCGGACCTGGCCGCGCTCGCCGCAGCCGACACCGAGCGCGGCCTCCGCCCCGGGGCCGCGTGCGCCACGGCCCAGAGCGTGGCCGAGCTCAACGGCGCCGCCCTCGCATCCTGCAGCGTGGAGAAGCCCGGGAGCACTGTCCGGGTCACGGTCGAGCTGGACACGGGCGCCCTCTGGGGTCCCGCCGTGGGGCGTGCACGGGCCGGGCCCCCGCCCAGCCCAGGCGGCGGGTGAGGCCCGGGATGATCGCCCGGCCCGCGGCCGGTGAGGCGCGGGACGGCCAGCAGCCTGGGTCAGACCAGCTCGGCGGCAAGGTCCGCCTGGAGGAGGACTGCGCGCAGGAGGGCCACTGCCCCAGCCTTGTCCAAGGGGTTGTTCTTGTTGCCGCACTTGGGGCTCTGGACGCACGAGGGGCAGCCGGCGTCGCACTCGCAGGCCTCGATGGCGTCCAGGGTCGCCCGGAGCCACACCCTGATGCGCTCGAACCCGCGTTCGGCGAAGCCCGCCCCGCCGGGGTGCCCGTCGTAGACGAAGATGGTGGGCTGCTCGGTGTCGGCATGCAGGGCGGTGGACACCCCGCCCACGTCCCACCGGTCGCTCGAGGCGACGAGGGGCAGGAGGCCGATCGACGCGTGCTCGGCGGCGTGGAGGGCGCCGGGGAACTGCGCGGCGATCAGTCCCCCGGCTGCGAGCGTCGGCTCGGGCAGGGTGAGCCAGACGGCCTTGGTGAAGAGGTCACGTGCGCCGAGTTCGAGCGGCTCCTCGCCGAGGACCTCGTTGGAGATGAGCGCCTTGCGCTGGAAGGAGACGACCTGCGTGGTCACCCTGACCTCGCCGAAGTGGACGCCCACCGGGCCCCACTGCTCGCTGCGCTCCTCGCCGAGGACCTCGACCGTGGTGAGGTCCCGTGCGGTCGTGTAGTAGTCGGGGTTCACCCGCCGGACTACCACGCAGTGCTCTGCCTCGTTGAGCTCTTCCACGAGGTAGCTCGCGCCCTGGTGGACGTAGATGGCGCCCTGATGGGCCTGGTAGTGCGTCTGGGGCGAATCCATGGAGCCCAGCAGCTGTCCGGTCTCGGCCTCGATGATGCTCACGGGGCCGCCGCCGTCCGCCCGGAGGTTCACCATGCCCGCGGCGCTCTCCGGATGGGTCCAGAACCATCCGCCCGGCCTCCTCCGCAGGTACCCCTGGGCCACGAGCTGGTCGAGGAGGCGCTCGGTGGTGGGGCCGAACAAGGCGAGGTCGGAGGCGGTGATGGGCCTCTCGGCCGCGGCAGCGCACAGGTGCGGGCCGAGGACGTAGGGGTTCGACGGATCGAGGACGGTGGCCTCGACCGAGGTGTCGAAGATCGCCTCGGGGTGGTTCACGAGATAGGTGTCGAGGGGGTCGTCGCTGGCGACGAACGCAGCGAGCGCGTCCTGGCCCGAGCGCCCGGCGCGGCCGATCTCCTGGAACAGCGAGGCCCTCGTGCCGGGCCACCCCGCCACGAGGACCGCATCGAGCCCTGAGATGTCGATGCCGAGCTCCAGCGCCGAGGTGCTCGCGACCCCCAGCAGCTCCCCGGAACGCAGCCGCCGCTCGAGCTCGCGCCGCTCCTCGGGCAGGTACCCCGACCGGTACGCGGCGATGCGCGCGGGAAGGCTCGGATCGACCTCGTCGACGAGCCGCTGCGCGATCGAGGAGATCGTCTCGGCCCCGCGGCGCGACTTGATGAAGGCGATGGTCCGCACGTGTGCCGAGACGAGGTTGGCCAGCAGATCCGCGCTCTCGGCGATCGCCGTGCGCCGCTGCGGAGCGCCGTTCTCCCCGCGGGCGTCGGTCAGGGCCGGCTCCCAGAAGGCCACCTCGGTGGCCCCGTGCGGCGAGCCGTCCTCGGTGACTGCTGCGACGGCGTCGCCGATCAGCCGCCCCACCGAGCCCTCCGGGTCCCCGGAGGTCGCGGAGGCCGCGATGAAGACGGGGGCGGCGCCGTAGTACGCGCAGACCCGCCGGAGCCGCCGCAGGAGGTTGGCAACGTGCGATCCGAAGACGCCGCGGTACGAGTGGGCCTCGTCGATGACCACGAACTTCAGGCGCCGGAAGAACGCGGCCCACCAGGGGTGGTTCGGCAGGATGCCGAAGTGGAGCATGTCCGGGTTGGCGAGGATGACGTTCGCATGGTCCCGGATCCACCGCCGGGCCGACTGTTCGGTGTCGCCATCGTAGGTCTCGGCGCGGACCGTGCGCAGCCCGAGCGAACGGATGGCCGTGAGCTGGTCGGCCGCCAGCGCCTTGGTGGGGGACAGGTAGAGCACGGCGGCGCCGTCGTCGTGGATCCGTCCGGGCTGCTCGGCCACGCGCAGCTCCGAGCGGTGGACGGCGTCCAGCGCGGGGAGCTGGTAGGCGAGGGACTTGCCCGACGCGGTCCCGGTGGCGAGCACCACGTGGCGGCCGGCGTGGGCGAGGTCGGCCGCCTCGACCTGATGGATGTAGGGCTCGTCGACGCCGAGGCGCCGGTACGCCTCGACCAGGTCCGGGTGCGCCCACGCCGGCCAGGGCGCATGCCGGGCCGATCGTGCGGGGATCGTGCGCAGATGCCGCAGCTCCTCCGGGGCGGAGGACCGGCCCAGGAGCGAGAGGAGGGAGTCGTGCGCGGCCACACCAGCATTCTTCCAGCACCGACCGGACGCGCCGGACCGTGGGCGCCGGGGGCTGGCTCAGTCCGCGGAGAGCGAACCGCCCTGGGTGTTGCCCGCGTTGGTGAGCACGAGCACCTGGGACACGTCGCTCCAGCCGAGGTGGTGGTAGAGGTGCTGGCCGTCGGTGGACGCGATGAGCAGTCCCTGGTCGAGGTTGTGCTCGCTCATCGCCGCCGTGAGGGCCCGCATGATGAAGCTGCCCAGGCCCCGGCGGCGGAAAGCCGGCTCGGTGATGATCCGGTCGAACACGGCGTACCCGTGCGCCACGGCCACGTGGCCGCGCGCGGCCAGCGTGCCGTCGGCGGTGGCGACCGTCACCGTGGCGCTGTGGTCCTCGTAGTCGGTCGTCAGCTTGAGCTCGTCGTCGTTGAGCCAGGGTGCCTCGACGTCCTTGCCCTCGAAGTCCATGATCATAAGCTCCTGGTCCGCGGCGAGCACGACGAGGCCGTGCCTTTCGCCGAGGGCGCGGTAGGCGGCCAGGTCGTCGGTGAGCACGGTCATCAGCCGTGGCGAGGACTCCGCGACGAAGGCGGCGAGTTCGGCGAACTCCTGCTCGCTCGGATCGGCCGCGAACGCCTCCCAGTCGCCGGACTTGTCCGTGAGCTGCACGGTCTTGAACGCCCCGACGTCCTGGACCGGATAGTGGCGCGTGGAGGCCCAGCCTTCGACCCAGATGCCCAGAAGTTCGCTCAGCGATGGCTCTCCCATAGCCATGACGATAACCGCAACGACGCGAGCCTGATAAGGGCCGTGACAGAACTGTCACCGGGGCCTTGGCGGGGCCGCCGGTACCCTTGATGGGTGGCCCTGCACCGTATCGTCCTCTTCTACTGCTTCACCCCGCTGGCGGACCCCGAGGCAGTCCGGCTCTGGCAGCGAACCCTCTGCGAGGGGCTCGGACTCAGGGGCAGGATCATCGTTTCCCCGGACGGCATCAACGCCACCGTGGGCGGCGAGCTCAGCGCGGTCAAGCGGTACCTGCGGGCCACCAGGGAGTACCCCGGGTTCCGGAACCTCGACGTGAAGTGGTCCGAGGGCGGCGCCGCGGACTTCCCCCGCCTGTCCGTGAAGGCGCGCCCCGAGCTGGTGTCCTTCGGCGCGCCCGGCGAACTGGAAGTCGGCGACGACGGCGTGGTCGGCGGCGGCGAACGGCTCACCCCCGAGCAGCTCCACGACCTCGTCGCCTCGGGCAGCGCCGCCGAGGACGCCCGGCGCGAGGTCGTGTTCTTCGACGGGCGCAACGCCTTCGAGGCACAGATCGGACGCTTCAAGGGCGCGATCGTCCCCGACACCTCCACCACCCACGACTTCCTCGCCGAGCTCGACTCCGGCAAGTACGACGACCTCAAGGACCGCCCGGTCGTGACCTACTGCACGGGCGGCATCCGCTGCGAGGTCCTCACCGCGCACATGCGGCGCCGCGGCTTCCAGGAGGTGTACCAGCTCGACGGCGGGATCGTGCGGTACGGCGAGTCCTACGGCGACGCCGGCCTGTGGGAAGGCTCGCTCTACGTCTTCGACCGGCGCATGCACCTCGAGTTCAGCGAGGACGCCGCCACGATCGGCCGGTGCGCGCGCTGCGCTGCTCCGACGTCCGACTTCCACAACTGCTCCGACCCGGCGTGCCGCCGGCTGACCCTCTTCTGCCCGCAGTGCGCCTCGTCCCCCGAGACCCTCCGGTGCCCAGACGGCTGCCAGCAGGCGGAAGGCGCGGCAGGAGGGGCCGCCGTGCGCGTCACGGCCGGGTGAGCCGGTAGGCCACGTTGGCCGCCGCGTCGCCCGGGGCTGTGAACTGCACGTCGAGACGGCCCCCGGCCGGGACCTCGACGGGCCGCGCCCACGCACGGTTGCACGCGAACGTGAAGTCCAGCAGCTGCACATCGCCCGCGGTGACCCGCACGTCCGCGAGGCCCTCGCCCCGGCACGCGACGCGCAGGGTCGCAGGGCCCGGCTCTGCCGCTATGCCCATGCGCCGAGCCGGCCTGGCCGGCCACGCCGTGCTCGCGTCGCGGGCCAGCGACACCCCGGAGGCGTCCGGCAGCACCGTGGACGCCCACGACTGCAGGGCCTCGCCGGCCAGCGGCTGGTCCAGGGGTGCGGCCGTCGCGATGCCCCGCGCCACCCGCGACCTGCGGTCATGCTCGGCGGCTGCCGCCGACGCGCTGGCAGACGCCGACGCGGCCGCCGCGGCGCTGCGCTGGCCCAGGGGCGGCAGCCCGTCGTCGTACTGGTACGCGCAGCCGGCCGCGCCGGCCGCGAGGAGCACGGCCCCGAGGCACGCCTGCAGGGTCCTCGCCCTGGCGGGTCGCGCGGCGGCGGAGCGGCTCATGCGACCATTCTGCCCCAGCACCGGCCGCGCGGATCCGCCTAGACTTCCGTGGTGAGTTCAACCACCCCGGACGACGCCCCCGCCTCAGACCGGCCCGAGCTGCTGCGCGCGCTGGCCCACGACCTTGCCGCCGCGGACTACACGGTCGACGCGGTCGCCGAGCTCCTCGGCCCCGAGGCGCACGCGGCCCTCTCCCGAGACCAGATCGTGCCGGCGCTCGCGGCGACCCGCGCCGCGGGCGAGGATCCCGCCCGGACCCCGCTTGGCGCCGTCGTGCGCTTCTTCCTCCTCGCCCGGCCCCTGCCGGCAGCGGGGCTCGATGCCGTGTTCCCCGCGCTCGGTGCGGAGGGCCTCCGCGCGCTCGGGCTGGCCGAGCCGGCGGCCGACGGCGGGGGGCTCGCCGCGGCCGTCGACCTCCGCCCCTACGCATGGGATGCCGGCGACGGGGCGAAGGAGATCTGGGTGGCCTCCGACCTCGCCGCCCACCAGCGTGCCGGGGTCCTCCGCCCGGACCACGTGCTCGGGATCGGCCACGCCTCGACCACCCTCGTCCAGACCACGGCCAGGCGCCGGGTCGGGCGCGCGCTGGACCTCGGCACGGGCT
The DNA here is from genome assembly GCF_054782415.1 of Sinomonas soli. Classification (NCBI taxonomy): domain Bacteria; kingdom Bacillati; phylum Actinomycetota; class Actinomycetes; order Micrococcales; family Micrococcaceae; genus Sinomonas; species Sinomonas soli. The sequence goes on from NZ_BAAGSN010000020.1 coordinate 98,732, forward strand.
GCGGGATCCAGGCCTTCCACCTGCTCGGCCACGCGCGCCACGTGGTCGCCACGGACATCTCCGAACGGGCGCTCGCGTTCACCCGCTTCAACCTCGTCCTCAACGCGAATGTCCTCGGCCTCGACCCGGAGCGCCTCGGGGACCGGGTCGAGCTCCGCCGCGGCAGCCTGCTCGACCCGGTCGCGGGGGAGCTGTTCGACCTCGTGGTCTCCAACCCGCCGTTCGTCATCACCCCGCGGGGCCCGGGCGAGCGGGCAGAGGACCAGTTCACCTACCGCGACGGCGGGCTGGCCGGGGACGAGCTCGTGGCCCGTCTCGTGGCGGGGCTGCCCGCCGTGCTGGCCGAGGGAGGCACCGCGCAGCTGCTGGGCAACTGGGAGATCCCGGCCGGCGCCCCGTGGCACCGGCGCGTCCGCTCGTGGGTGCCCGCGGACGTCGACGCGTGGGTCCTCCAGCGTGAGCAGGTCGGCCCCGGGCAGTACGCGGAGACGTGGCTCGCCGACGCCTCGCAGCAGCGCGACCCGGCCGCCTACGAGGAGGCCTACACCGCCTACCTCGCGGACTTCGCGGCCCGCGGGACCGCCGCGATCGGCTTCGGCGCGATCTGGCTGCGGCGGCCCGCACCGGGCCAGGCCCGCCTGGACCGCTTCGAGGAGCTCACCCATCCGCTCGAGCAGCCGATCGGGCCGCACTGGGCCGCGGCCGTGGAGCGTGCCGACTGGCTCGCCGCCCACCCCGACCTGGCAGCCGAGCGCCTCGTCGTCGCGGACGATGTCACCGAGGAGCGCCACCAGCGGCCCGGGGCGGAGCATCCCGGGGTGATCCTCCTGCGCCAGGGCGCGGGGTTCCGCCGCACGAGCCTGCTGAGCACCGAGCTGGCCGGCTTCGTCTCGGCGTGCGACGGCGGGCTCACGGCCGGGCAGATCGCGTCCGCGCTCGCTGCGCTCCTGGACCGCGACGACGAGGGCTTCCGCCCGGGCCTCCTCGCCGAGGCCGCGCACCTGGTCGCCGACGGCTTCCTCCTTCCGGCCGGAAACGGGGCCGGAGACCCGGCCGGAACCGCCACCGGCGACGCCCATGACGCGGGGAGGGCAAACCGTGAAGAGACAGCTTGACATCGCCCCGAGTGTGGCGTTTATTACACTCCAATACCGGCACAACGAAAAAGCAGCATGACGGACAAGAAGCGCAGTTCCCGCACCGAGAACCCGGTCCGGATCACAGACCCCAAGGCTATCCGCGCGCTCGCCCACGCGGCCCGCCTCGAGGCCATCAACGAGCTCTACTCGAGCCAGGAGAGCCGCACCGCCACCGAACTGGCAGCGTTCACCGGGCTCACCCCGAGTGCGATGAGCTATCACCTCCGCGCCCTGAAGAAGTGGGGCATCGTGGTCGACGCGCCGAGCGACGGCGACGGCCGGGAGCGGCGCTGGAAGGCCGCCGGCACCGACCTGAACCTGGACACGGCCACGACCGGCCAGACCCCGGGCCTCGCGATCATCGACATGGAGATCGACTCGCTGCGCACGCGGATCGCCAGCCACGCCAAGCACCGCGACGCGGCCCGGCGGCGGGGCGAGCCGGACGAGTCCCCCGTCATGATGATCTCGGGCAACGTCCTCAAGCTCACCCTCGAGCAGCGGGCACGCTTCAAGCAGCGGATGCTCGAGCTCATGGACGAGTTCGAGCTCGAGGAGCATCCCGGGGACGAGGACACCGAGCGCATGTACTTCGTCTGGTCGATGCTGCCCGAGGTTCGCGAGACGGTGAAGTCTGCGCCCAAGGAGGCGGGCGAGGGGCGGCGCCCCGCCGCGCGCCGGGGCGCGGCCCGCAAGCCCGGTGCGGAGGCCCCGGGGCGGGCGTCCTCGGGCGGCGCGGCGCACCCCGCCGCGGTCGCGGGCTCCTGAGGCCGGCTGTCCACAGCTGCACGCCCGGCTTGCGCGTGGGCGGCCGTCGTATGGTGAACTAGGGACTTGCGCGGCGCTCCGCCGCGCCCCCTCGTGCCACGACGCCGGCCTGCTCCGGGTCTGCCAGGGCACGGGAGATCTGCAGCAGTTTGGCGAGGAGTACCGTGGCCACGAAGGCTAGAACCGGCAAGAAGCTCGTGATCGTCGAGTCGCCGGCCAAGAGCAAGACGATCGCCCAGTACCTGGGCGACGGCTTCGAAGTCGACGCGTCGATGGGCCACATCCGCGACCTCCCCCAGCCCTCGGACCTGCCCGCCGAGCTGAAGAAGTCCTCGGTGGGCAAGTTCGCCGTGGACATCGAGCACGGCTTCGAGCCGTACTACGTCGTCTCGCCGGACAAGAAGAAGAAGGTCGCCGAGCTCAAGGCCAAGCTCAAGGACGCCGACGAGCTCTACCTCGCCACCGATGGCGATCGCGAGGGCGAGGCCATCGCGTGGCACCTGCTCGAGGTGCTCAAGCCCAAGGTGCCCGTGCACCGCCTGACCTTCCCCGAGATCACCAAGGAAGCGATCCAGCGCGCCATGGCGGAGCTGCGCGACGTCGACGAGTCGCTCGTAGACGCCCAGGAGACGCGCCGTGTCCTGGACCGCCTGTACGGCTACGAGATCTCCCCGGTGCTCTGGCGCAAGGTGGCCGGCGGCCTCTCCGCGGGCCGCGTGCAGTCGGTGGCCACCCGGCTCGTGGTGGAGCGCGAACGGGAGCGCATGGCGTTCCGCGCCGCGAGCTACTGGGACCTCCTCGCGACCCTCGCCCCCGCGGCGGAGGGCACGGACGACGCCGCCGCCCGCCAGAGCTTCCAGGCGCGGCTCGCGCAGGTGGACGGGAAGAAGGTCGCCACCGGGCGCGACTTCGACGACCGCGGCCAGCTCAAGGCCAAGAACGCCGAGCTCCTCACGGAGGCGACCGCCACCGCCCTCGCAGAGGGCCTGCGGGACGCGGCGTTCGCCGTCCGCTCCGTCGAGGAGAAGCCCTACACCCGGCGCCCCGCCGCCCCCTTCACCACCTCCACCCTCCAGCAGGAGGCGGCGCGCAAGCTGCGCTTCTCCGCGAAGGTGACGATGCAGGTCGCCCAGCGCCTGTACGAGAACGGCTACATCACCTACATGCGTACCGACTCGACGGCGCTGTCCGACCAGGCCGTCACGGCCGCGCGGCGGCAGGCCTCGGAGCTCTACGGCGCGGAGTACATCCCGTCGCGGCCCCGCGTGTACGCGTCCAAGTCCAAGAACGCCCAGGAGGCCCACGAGGCCATCCGCCCCTCGGGCGACTCCTTCCGCACCCCCGCCCAGGTCGCCAAGCAGCTCCGCGGGGACGAGTTCCGCCTCTACGAGCTCATCTGGAAGCGCACGGTCGCCTCGCAGATGGAGGACGCGAAGGGCTCCACCGCGACGGTCCGCCTCGGCGCGACGGCCGTCTCCGGCGACGCGGCCGGGCGGGACGCCGAGTTCGCCGCGTCCGGCACGGTCATCACGTTCCGGGGCTTCCTCGCCGCGTACGAGGAGGGCCGCGACGAGGTCCGCGAAGACACCGAAAGCGCCGCGAACGGCGCTGGGGCAGGGTCCAGCGAGGGCGGCCGCCTCCCGGTCCTCGCCCAGGGGCAGGCCCTCCACGCCCTCGACATCGCCGCCAACGGCCACCAGACCTCCCCACCCCCGCGCTACACCGAGGCCTCGCTCGTGAAGACGCTCGAGGAGCGCGGGATCGGCCGCCCGTCCACCTACGCGGCGACGATCTCCACGATCATGGACCGCGGCTACGTGCGCACCCGCGGCACGGCGCTCGTGCCGAGCTGGATCGCGTTCTCGGTGGTCCGGCTGCTCGAGGAGCACTTCCACGACTACGTCGACTACGACTTCACCGCCGAGATGGAGGAGGACCTCGACAAGATCGCCGCGGGCCAGCAGGCCGGCGCCGACTGGCTCAGCCACTTCTACTTCGGCGACGGGACCAACCCGGGACTGACCACGATCGTGAGCGGCCTCGGCGAGATCGACGCGCGCGAGGTCAACTCGGTCGAGATCGCCCCCGGCATCGTGCTGCGCGTCGGCAAGTACGGGCCGTACCTCGAGAAGCCCCTCCCGGCGGACGCCCCCGAGGGCACCGTGCCCGAGCGTGCCAACGTTCCCGAGGACCTGGCCCCGGACGAGCTCACCGCCGAGAAGGCGCTCGAGCTCATGGAGAGCGCGGGCCCCGAGGAGCGCGTCCTCGGCCAGGACCCGCACACCGGTCACACCGTGGTCGCCAAGAACGGCCGGTACGGCGCCTACGTCACCGAGGTGATCCCCGAGTTGACCCCCGAGCAGCTCGCGGCCCAGCCCGTCGAGTACTACAAGAACGGCAAGCCGAAGCCGCCCAAGAAGCCCGTCAAGGTCAAGCCGCGCACCGCCAGCCTGTTCAAGTCGATGACGCTGGACACCGTGACCCTCGAGCAGGCGCTGCAGCTCCTCACGCTCCCGCGCCGCCTCGGCGAGGACGCGGAGGGCACCGCGATCACGGTGCAGAACGGCCGGTTCGGACCGTACCTGAAGAAGGGCACGGACTCGCGCTCGATCGGCTCCGAGGAGGAGATCTTCACGATCACCCTCGAGCAGGCGCTCGAGATCTACTCCCAGCCCAAGACCCGCGGCGGCCGGACGGCCGCGGCCCCGCTGGCCGAGTTCGGCGACGACCCGGCCTCGGGCAAGCCCATCGTGGTCAAGGAGGGCCGCTTCGGCCCGTACATCACCGACGGCGAGACGAACATCACCGTTCCCCGGTCGACCGCGATCGAGGAACTGACGCGGGAGCGCGCCATCGAGCTCCTCGCGGAGAAGCGGGCCAAGGGCCCGGCCAAGAAGCCCGCCCGGCGGTCGTCGGGCGGCCGAGCGAAGGCGGGTGCCAAGTGAGCACGCACGACGGCGAGCCGGTCACCGGCGGCGAGCATGCGGCGTCGTCCGCGGAACCGACGGCGGTGCCCGCGCACCTCGACCCGGTGCCGCTGACCGAGCTCGAGGCCGCACTGGCCTCGGCGACGGCCTCCGGGGCCGACGACGACGCGCAGCAGTCCATCCTGGTCTTCCTCAACAGCCTCGTGTGCCTCCTCGTGCCGGAGCCGGCGGGGGAGCCGGGAGGCGGGGACACGGTCGAGCCGCTCATCCTCTCCAACGGCGAGGGCCAGCCCGTGGTCGCGGCGTTCACCCACCGGGCGCGGATCCGGCCGGACTTCCTCGAGCACGCGCCGACCGTGGTGCAGACCCAGGGCGCCCTGCTGCTGCAGAACCTCGGCAGCGAGCTCGGCCTGGTGCTGAACCCGGGCAGCGCCTACGGCTTCGAGCTGAACGCGGAGCACGTGGCCGCGGTGCTGCGCGACTTCCGACCCGCCGAGCCGGGCGAGCTGGGCCCGGACGGCCCGGCGGGTCCGGCCGGGGAATAATGGGCACATGCGGCTAGGCGTCCTCGACATCGGCTCGAACACCGTTCACCTGCTCCTGGTGGACGCCCATCCGGGTGCGCAGCCGGTGGCCTACGCCTCGCACAAGCGGCCGCTCTCCCTCGTGCGGTACCTCGAGCCGGACGGCAGCATCAGCGAGCGCGGCCAGAAGGAGCTCGTCGACTTCGTCCAGGAGGCCTGGGCGTTCGCCGGTCGGCACCACGCCGAGGACCTCCTCGCGTTCTGCACCTCCGCGATCCGCGAGGCGCCCAACGGCGACGCCGTCCTCGACCGGGTCCAGGAGGAGGCCGGCGTGACGCTGCAGGAGCTCACCGGGCCCGAGGAGGCCGCGATGACCTTCTTCGCCGTCCGGCGCTGGTACGGCTGGGGCGCCGGGACCATCCTCGATCTCGACATCGGCGGCGGCTCGTTCGAGATGGCGATGGGCCACGACTCGCTGCCCTCCGTCGCGACCTCCGTCCCGCTCGGCGCCCAGCGCCTCACGCGCGACTGGCTGGCCCAGGACCCGCCCACCGCCAAGAGCATCAAGGAGCTGCGCAAGCACCTCCGGGACACGCTGCGGCCGGTGGTCAAGGGCTTCGAGAAGGCGGGCCGGCCCAACCTGGTCACGGGGACCTCCAAGACCTTCCGCTCGCTCGCCCGCATCGCCGGCGCCGCGCCGTCGGGCGCAGGGCCGTACGTGCGGCGCGTCCTGCAGCGGACCGACCTCGGCCTGTGGGCCCAGCGCATCTCCGCGATGGCGGCCTCCGACCGGGTGCACCTCCCCGGGGTCTCGGAGGCGCGTGCCCCCCAGCTCCTCGCCGGTGCCCTCGCCGCCGAGGCGGCCATGGAGCAGTTCGAGGTCGAGGAACTCGAGATCTGCCCCTGGGCCCTGCGCGAGGGCCTGATCCTGCGCCGGCTCGACCAGCTTGTCCATGACGGCCCGCTCGAGCCCCCGGCGCACATCGGGCCCATCCAGAGCGAGCGTCGGCGGTCAGAGCGCATGCACCCCTCGAGGGCGCGCGTATGAACTCATCCAGCGGCACCGGAGCGGAAGCGGGAACCCACGTGGAGACAGCACCCCAGGCGGCACCAGAGGCGGACCAGCGCCCGGACGGAGGGGAGATCCCGGTGGCCCTCTCGAGCGCCTCGGTCTATCCGCTGAGCGTCCATGACGCCTTCGCGGTGGCCGCCGACCTCGGCTTCGACGGCGTCGAGGTCATGGTGACCAACAACTCCACGAGCCAGAAGGCCGAGGAGCTCATCCAGCTCGCCCAGCACTACGACCAGCCGATCGTGTCCATCCATGCGCCCACGCTCCTGCTGACACAGCAGGTGTGGGGGTCGCCGTGGAACAAGATCAGCCAGTCCTGCAAGATGGCGGTCGACGTCGGGTGCGAGACCGTCGTGGTGCACCCGCCGTTCCGCTGGCAGGGCAACTACGCGGAGACGTTCGCGCACGGGGTCCGGGACCTCTCCGACGCGTACGGGGTCCGGATCGCGGTCGAGAACATGTACCCTTGGCGCGTCCGCGGGCGCGAGACCCTCGCCTACCTCCCGCACTGGGACCCGATCGGACAGGGCTACCAGGACGTCACGTGGGACTTCTCGCATGCGGCGACCGCGCGCGAGGACAGCCTCGCCGCGATCAAGGCGCTCGGCAGCACGCTGCGGCACGTCCACCTGACCGACGGGTCCGGACGCTCGTTCCGCGACGAGCACCTCCTCCCCGGGCAGGGGACGCAGCGGGTCGCGGAGTGCCTCGCGCACCTGGGCGGGAACGGGTTCGACGGCGCCGTGGTCGCCGAGATCAGCACGCGCAAGGCCAAGGTGGCGGGGGAGCGCGAGCGGATGCTCGCCGAGACCCTCGAATTCGCCCGCACCCATCTGGGCCAGCGCGCCCGCCTCGACGCGGGCAGCGGAATCTAGGCAGGGGCTTCGGCGGCGGCCTCTGTCCGGGGCCGGCGCCGAAGCTGTCTGCGCACCCCTTGAGGACAAGGAACCCCTTAAACGAGTTCGGCACTGGCAGTTCGGGGAAGGTTAGGGGACCATACATCCGAACTGCCAGTGCCTGGCGGTCAGTCTTGGGGGGAGACTGACCGCCCCATCACTCGCACCCTGTGAGGTAGTTATTACTGTAGGGACGGAGTATGGGAGAACACCGGGGCGAGGGTGGGAAAAGGCTGGGAAAGATGCCGCCAGCCGGCATGCGGCGGCCGCGCCCGGCTGGCAGGATGGGGGCATGAGCAACAAGATCGCATTCCTCGGCACGGGTTCCATGAACGGGGCCATCATGGGCGGCCTGCTCGCGGCCGGCTTCCCCAAGACGGACATCGTCGCCACGGTGCGGCGCAGGGAGAGCGCCTCCGAGCTGGCTGAACGCTACGGCGTGACCGTCATGGCCTGGGATGAGGAGGGCGACTCCAACGCGCAGGCGGCGCGCGGGGCCTCGATCGTCGTCATCGGCGTCAAGCCCGTCGGGGTCGCGGCCGTGGCACGCGAGATCGCGCCCGTGCTCAGTCCCGGAGCCGTCGTCGTGAGCGTCGCCGCCGCCGTGTCGATCGAGCAGCTCGAGGGTGAGCTGCCCGAAGGCCAGCCGGTGATCCGCACCATGCCCAACACCCCCTCCCGGCTCGGCAAGGGCGTGGTCGCCGTGGCGCGCGGAACGCACGTCACCACCGACCAGGTCGAGCACGTCAAGAAGCTCTTCAGCGGTCTCGGGCTCGTGGTGGAGGTCTCCGAGGACCAGATCGCCGCTGTGAGCGCGGTGAGCGGCTCCGGCCCCGCGTACGCCTTCTACCTCGCCGAGGCCATGGCCAAGGCCGGCGAGTCGCTGGGGCTCGAGCCCGGGCTCGCCCTCCAGCTGGCCCGCGAGACCGTGGTCGGGGCCGGGTACATGCTGGACGAGCCCGGGGCCGACCCCGCCGCCCTCCGGCGCGCCGTGACGAGCCCCAAGGGCACCACCGAGCAGGCCATCCGGGTCTTCGACGAGCGGGGCCTGCCCGGGATCATCGCCGAGGGGGCCCGCGCCGCCGTCGAACGCTCGGACGAGATCACCCGCGAGCTCAGCCGCGCACCGCAGGGCTGATCCCGGGCCGCCTCAGAGGAGGTCGTGGCCCGCGGCGTACAGGGCTGCTCCGGCCCGCGTGGAGCACCCGGTCTTGCTGTAGATGTGGCGCACGTGGTGGTCTGCGGTCGCGGGCGAGATCCCCAGCGCGGCAGCGACCTCCTTCTTGGTCGCGCCGCGGCAGAGGAGGCGGAGGACGTCGACTTCCCGCGCGGTGAGGCCCGCCGGCCACGCCGGCCGTGCGCGGCGGCCCCTCGCGCCCGCGGCGGCGAGGACGGCGTCGACCGCCTCGCGGTCGAGGCGGTCCGGCGCCTCGCGGCTGAGGGCCTCTGCGGCGTCGGCGAGGGGCACCTGCCGCCGGCCGGCCGGGGCGATGAGCAGTTCCCGGAACGCGTCCGCGGCAGCCAGGACCCTGGCCTCCCACGGCAGGTCCCCGGCCGTGGCGCCCCGGTAGTAGCCGGAGCCGTCGAGCCGTTCGTGGTGCAGGCCCGCCAGCCGCGCGAGCTGCGCCGTGGCCGGGACCCGGGCCAGGATGCGCTCGCTGTAGTACGGGTGCAGCCGGAGCCGCTCGGACACCTCCAGCGATCCGGACGCGGGCCCCGCCGGCACCGCCGCCCGCCCGAGGTCCTGCACCAGGCCCGCACGCCGCACGGCCTCGGCATGGTCGGGGGCCGCGGAGGCGGCGAGTGCGGCGACATCGCGCGAGAACCCGGCGCGGGCGGGCACCTTGAGGTCCGCGAAGTCGGCGAGCACCGCGAGGACCTCGTCCACCCGGTCCGCCGGGAGGACGGCGACCGGCGCGGGCTCGCGGCGCAGGGCCTCGTCCCAGGGCCGGTCGGTGCCGGCGGCGTCGAGAAGCCGGTCGAGGTGCCGCAGGGCGGTGCCCACCAGCTCCGGATCGAGGGAGCCTCCCGACCGGTCCCGGAGCGCCGCGCCCAGGGCCTCCCGGCCCTGGAGCCGCCCGATGACCTCGATGTCACGGGCAGCGAACGCGATCCGCGCGGGAAGCGGGATGTCCTCGCCGGCCACGCCGTCGGGGAAGCCCCGGCCGTCCCATGTCTCGAACGCTGCCCTCAGCGCTGCCCTCGTCCCCAGGGGAAGACCGAGCCGTGCGGCGAGGACCTCACCTGCCTCGCAGTGGGCACGGACCCCGGCGCGGAGCGTCTCGGGGCCCCGGGCGAGGAAGACCGCCGCGGCCCCGAGGCGGGGCAGGAGGGCGCGCTCGGGGGCGAGCACTGGCAGGACTGCGCGGAGGAACTCCCGCGGCGGCGCGCCGAGCACGGGCGCGATCGCGGCACGCAGCGCGATCTCATCGCCGCCCGCGAGCGCCGCTGCCGTGGCCGCGTCCGCGGTGCAGCCGAGGAACCGCAGGAGTGCTGTGTAGTACACCTCGGGCAGCACGCCACGGTCCACGCCCGCGGCATCTGCCAGTTCGAGGGCCGTGAGGCAGGTCCGCAGGCCCTGCTCGAGCGGCTGGCCCATGCCGAGGTCGGTGGCGAGGGATGCGGCGGCGGCGAATTCGGCCAGGCGCAGCGGGCGGGTCATGCGACGATGATCGCGCGGGCGGCGTCGCCCGTACAGCATCGGCCGGGCAGCATCGGTCGGGCGGGGGCCGCATAGCGCGATCGCGCGATGCGGGGCGGCGCGAGCGGGCGGATCCTTGGGACATGAACACCGCAGCCGCACACCGCGTCCTCTTCCTCCCCGGCAGCGTCCTCCCCGCAGCCCCGGCCTACGGGGCGCTCATCGAGGCCCTGCAGGCCAGGCTCAGGGGTGCGGTCCGCCCCGTCGCCAAGGACCTCGAGGTCTACGCCGGGCCCACACCGCCCGCCGACTATTCGCTCGACACGGAGGTGGCCGGCGTCGTGCGCGCAGCCCGCGAGCTGCACTGGGACACCTTCCATCTCGTGGGGTACTCCGGCGGGGGAGCCGCCGCCCTCGCCGTCGCGGCGAGGCACCCCGAGCTGCTCCAGTCGCTCGCGCTGCTGGAGCCGGCGTGGGCGGGCAACTGGGGATGGAGTCCCGCCCACCGCGCCCTCTGGAAGCAGTACGCCGACCTGGACGGCTTCCCGCCCGATGAGTTCATGGCCCGGTTCGTCCGTCTTGGCGTGCGCCCCGGCGTGACGGCGGGCCTGCCGGTGCCGGGCGGGGAACAGCCGCCCTGGATGGCCCTTCGGCCCGCGGGCATCCGGGCCTTCCTGACCACGTTTTCCACGTACAACCTCGACCGCGGCGCCCTGGAGCGGTTCGACCGCCCGGTCTACTTCGCCCTCGGAGGCCTCTCCAACCCCGACGACTACGGCGAGATCGCCGACCGGCTCTCGGGCGTCTTCCCCCGATTCCGGCTCGAGGTGTTCCCCGGCAGGCACCACTTCGACCCTCCGCACCGCGTCGAGCCGGAGCGCGTCGCGGCGTCCCTCGCCGCGCTCTGGGACGAGGCCGCGCCCCGGCCGCTAGCGTGAGGAGATGACCCTCGAGCCCCACCCCGTCACCGCAGCGCCGTTCCCCTCGCCCGTCCCGCCGGGCACGGGATGGCCGGGGGATCCGGCCACGGCCAGCACGCCGGTCGCCCACGACGCCGCGGATGTCTCCCGCCTGGCGGCCGCCTCGGCCACGGTCCAGGAGGTGGACGCGCTCAGCTCGGTGTGCCGGGCGTGCCCGCGCCTGGTCCAGTGGCGCGAGGCCGTGGCCGTCTCGGGGCGCCGTGCCGCGTTCGCGGACCAGCCCTACTGGGGCCGGCCCGGCCCCTCGTTCGGCGACCCCTCGGCGTCGAAGCTCGTGCTGGGCCTCGCGCCCGCCGCCAACGGGACGAACCGGACGGGGCGCATGTTCACGGGGGACCGCTCCGGCGACTGGCTCTACGCCGCCCTCCACCGCACCGGCTACGCCAACCAGGCCACCTCCTCGGCGGCAGGGGACGGGCTCGTGCTCACCGGCATCCGGATCGTCGCCTCGGTGCGCTGCGCACCTCCGGCGAACCGGCCGACGCCGGCCGAGCTCGCCACGTGCGGGCACTGGCTCGACCGCGACCTCGACCTCACGGCCGCCTCGGCCGGGGGCCTGGACTCCGTCCTGGCGCTCGGCGGGGTGGCGTGGAGCGCGGCCCTCGCCGCGGCGCGCCGGCTCGGCTGGGCGGTGCCCCGGCCCAAACCCGCGTTCGGCCACGGCGCGGAGACGGTCCTGGGCCTTCCCGGCGGTGGCGGCGTCCGGCTGCTGGGCAGCTACCACGTGAGTCCCCACAACACGTCCACGAGGCGGCTGACCGAGGAGATGCTCGACGCCCTCCTCCGCCGCCTCTGAGGGCGGCGGAGGACGGCGCAGTCGGGAAGGTCGCCTAGGGGCGCGCCGCGAACCGTTCGAGCAGGTCCACATGGCCCGAGACGATGAGCATGTCCCGGCTCGTGACCTTGGTGTGGGGCTGGGCGTACGTGAAGTCCTCGCCGGGGCTCTTGACCCCCACGATCGTGACCCCGTACTTGGAGCGGACCGCGGACTCTGCGAGGGTGAACCCCTGGGTCTCCTTGGGCGGGTACATCTTCACGATCGCGAAGTCGTCGTCGAACTCGATGAAGTCCAGCATCCGCCCGCTGACGAGGTGGGCGGCGCGCACCCCGGCGTCGGCCTCCGGGTAGATCACGTGGTTGGCGCCGATGCGGGTGAGGATCTTGCCGTGGGAGGGGGTGATCGCCTTGACCCACAGGTGCTCGATCCCGAGGTCCACGAGGTTGGCGGTGATGAGCACGGAGGACTCGATCGACGTGCCCACGCCCACCACCGCCGACTGGAACTCCTGGGCGCCGAGCTGCCGGAGGGCGTCGATGTTCGTCGCGTCCGCCTGCACCACGTGGGTCAGGGTCCCCGACCACTTCTGGACGAGATTGATGTCGCGCTCGATCGCGAGGACCTCGCGGCCCTGCTTGACGAGCTGCTCGGCAGTGGCCGCGCCGAAGCGGCCGAGGCCGATGACGAGGACCGGGGCCGAGGGGTTGGGCCGCCGGCTGGCGCCCGTGGCGCTGGGCGTGGGATTAGCCAATGATCGGCCTCTCTTCCGGGTAGTGGTACAGCTGGATGCGCTGGCGGACCGCGAGGGCGGAGGCGAGCGTGATCGTGCCGAGGCGGCCGGCGATCATGAGGGCGGTCAGGACGTACATGCCGGCCGGGGGGGACTCCGCGCTCAGGCCCGAACTCAGCCCGCACGTCGCGAAGGCGGAGATCACCTCGAACAGGACCCGGTCCAGCGACTGCTGGGTGATGGCGGACATCAGGAACGAGCCGACGAGGACGAGCGTGGCCCCGGCGACGATCACGGAGATGGCCACCCGCAGCGCGCTCTGTGGGATGGTCCGTCCGTACACCTTCACGTCGCTGTCGCCGCGGCCCTCCGCCACGATGGCGAGGAACAGCACGGCGATCGTCGTGACCTTGATGCCGCCCGCCGTGGACGCGGAGCCGCCGCCGGCGAACATGAGGGCGTCCGTGAGCAGCCGGGTGGTGCCCTCCAGATGGTTCTGGTCCACGAGGTTGAAGCCGCACGAGCGGGTCATGATGGAGGCGAAGACCGCGTGGATGATCTTCTCTCCCACGCCCATGCTGCCGATCGTGCGGGGATTGTCCCACTCCATCCAGCCCCACAGGACGCTGCCGACCGCCACGAGGATCGCGGAGACCTGGATGGTCAGCTTGACGTGCAGGCTCCACCGCCGCCAGCGGAAGCCGGCCTGGCGCAGCCCGAGGATCACCGGGAAGCCGAGCGAGCCGACGAACGCGCCCAGGGCCAGCGGGACGAGGATCCACAGGTCCTCCTCGTACGGCACGATCCCGTCCGAGTGGGGCGTGAATCCTGCGTTGTTGAAGGCCGAGATCGAGTAGAAGACGCCGTGCCACAGCGCCGTCCACCAGCCCTCGCCGAGGGCAAGGAACCGCCCGGTGAGCACCACCGCAAGGGTGCCCTCGATCACGATCGAGGTCATGATGACGATCCGCAGCAGCTCGCCGACCTCCCCGAGCCGGCTCGAGTTGTTCAGAGCCTCCTGGGCGATCAGCTTGCTGCGCAGCCCGAGCCGCCGGCTCACCATGAGGGTCAGGAGCGAGGCGATCGTGAGCGTTCCGAGGCCTCCCACGAAGATGGCGACCAGGATCACGAGCTGGCCGAAGAACGTCCAGTGCGCGGCCGTGGAGACCACGGTCAGGCCGGTCACGCACACCGCGGACGCGGCGGTGAAGAGGGCCTCGTGCAGGGGCGTGACGTGGCCGTCCGCGGAGGAGGCGGGCAGGGAGAGCAGGAGCGTGAAGACGATGATGACGGCGGCGAACGCGAGCATCGCGAGCCGTGCGGGAGACGACGCCGCGAGGCGGTCCACGAAGTCCCGCAGGCCCGTGAGGGGACCGAGGCCCTCGCGCTGCGGCATGGGCTGCCATGTCGGCTTCGTCTGGGCCATGGAGAGCGTGTCCTGTGTGCGTCCTGGCCGCCCGGAGGGCCCGGGCGGCGGCTTCGTGTCACAGTAAACCACCAACGGCCCCCGAGGACCGCACGCGAGGGGGTCTCCGGTAGCCTAGGCGCATGTCCGACGGCGCAGCGCAGCAGGCCAGCGGCCCCGTCAGCGCAGTCCGCAGGGTCGAGTACCCCACCCTCGTCGCCTGGAGCGAGGACGTCCTCGCCTATGACTTCGGCCCGCACCACCCCATGAGCCCGGCGCGCCTGGACCTGACCGCGCGGCTGTGCGAGGAGCTCGGGCTGTTCGGCCTGCCGGTGGTGCGCGTCGTCGCGCCGCCCGTGGCCACCGACGACGAGCTCGCCACGGTCCACACGCGCGAGTACATCGCCGCCGTCCGCCGCGTGAGCGAGAACCCGTCCGAGCCCGAGCCGGGCCGCGGACTCGGGACCGAGGACGACCCCGCCTTCGCCGGCATGCACGAGGCGAGCGCCCGGATCGTCGGGGGAACGCTGGCCGCGGCCGACGCCGTCCTCGACGGCTCCGCGGTGCACGCCGTCAACTTCGCCGGGGGCATGCACCACGCCGCCGCCGACCGCGGCAGCGGCTTCTGCATCTACAACGACGCCGCCGCGGCAATCCGCCGGCTCCTGGACCGGGGCGTGGAGCGGGTGGCGTACATCGACACGGATGCCCACCACGGTGACGGCACGGAGCGCATCTTCTGGGACGAGCCGCGCGTCCTGACCATCTCGCTCCACGAAAGCGGCCTGACGCTCTTCCCCGGCTCCGGCTTCCCGAACGAGGTGGGCGGCCCGCACGCGGAGGGCACCGCGGTCAACGTCGCCCTGCCCGCCGGCACGCGGGACGCAGGCTGGCTCCGGGCCTTCCATGCCGTCGTCCCCCAGCTCGTCGAGGCGTTCCAGCCCGAGGTGATCGTGAGCCAGCACGGCTGCGACTCCCACCACCTCGACCCCCTGACCAACCTCAAGGTCACGGTGGACGCCCAGCGCGAGGCTGCGCTGTCCCTCTCGGCGCTCGCCCGCCGGTTCTGCGGCGGCCGCTGGATCGCCACGGGCGGCGGCGGCTACGAGGTCGTCCAGGTCGTCCCGCGCGCGTGGGCGCACCTGGTCGGGATCGCGGCGGGACATCCCGTGAACCTCCGCACGCCGACGCCCCAGCCGTGGCGCGACTACGTGCACGAGAAGTACGGCAGGAACGCCCCGGCGCTCATGGGGGAGGACGCCGACACGTGGTGGCGCTCGTGGGAGATCGGCTTCAACCCGAACGACCCGGTGGACCGCGCCGTCATGGCCACCCGCAAGGAGATCTTCCCGCTGCACGGCCTCGATCCGTGGTTCGACTGAGCCCGCGGCCCTCGCCGGGATGGGTAGGCTGGAAGCATGGTGACTGACATCTTCGCCGTCATCGCTGACCGCACGCGGAGGGACATCCTCGACACGCTGCGGACCGGTGACAAGGCAGTGGGCGAACTCGTCGAGGCCCTCGCCGCGAGCCAGCCGACGGTGTCCAAGCACCTCAAGGTCCTCCGCGACGCGGGCCTCGTGACCACCCGCGCCCAGGGGCAGAAGCGCTTCTACGCGCTCCGGCTGGAGCCGCTCGACGAGGTCGGCGGCTGGCTCGCAGGCCTGCGCACGACGGCGCCGTCCCCGGCCGCCGCCGTCGCGCCCGCCGCTGCGGCCGGGCCGGTGCAGGACGAGGCGCCTCCCGCCGAGCCCGCCGCTCCCAGCCCGCGCCGCGGCGAGGAGGCCGCACTGGTGCCGGCCGCCGTCGTGCCCGCGCCGGCCGAGCGGCTCGAGGCGAGGCCGGAGGGGAGCCGCCCGGCACAGATCCAGCGCACGGTCGAGCGGGCTGCCGCACGGGCCACGGAACTCATGGCGAACCTGCCGAAGTTCGGGCGCCGCAAGTAGCCCTCAGGCGCGCCCGTCCCACCAGTCCAGGACCCGGGCGGCGTGGAACGTGAGCCACTTCGAGGGCTCGCCGGGAGGGACGTCGACGTCGAACCACGTCCGCCCCGGGTACCGGTGCTCCTGCACCCACGCGCCGTCGGGACGCCGCCTGCCGCGGACCAGGGCCACGGCGTCCTCGAGGCGCGGATCAGGGGCCGTGCCGTCGTGGAGGGCCGCCGCGCGGAAGTAGTCCAGCGCGCGGAGTGCGGTGTAGTGCCAGCGGAAGGGGTAGGCGAGCACCCGGAACCGCGGGCGGACCAGCTCGCCCGTGGTGGCCCGGTACAGCAGGCGCCGGGCCAGGAGGTACTCCTCGCCGGCCCTGCGGGCCTCGCGGAGCCCCTCGGCGGGCGCCGTGCGCCCCTGGCCGGACTGTTCGAAGGCGAGGATGCCGCGCAGGCAGCTCAGGGTCGAGTCGAACGACGAGCGGACCGAGCCGTTGACCCATTCGCAGTTCCACCCGCCCTCGGGCGTCTGGTGGTCCACGAACCACTGCGCGAGCGCCCCGACGTCCGCCCCCAGCCAGGCGCCGTTGGCGAGCGTGGCGGCATTGATGCAGGCATCGACCTCGCCGCCCCAGTAGGGCAGGCCGTCGTACTCCCAGCGGCAGCTGGCGGCGAGCTTCTCCGCCGTCCCTGCCAGGGCCGCGGCGTCGAGGCCCCACTCGCGCAGGGTCGTGAGCGTCCACGTCGTCGCCGTCCAGGGCTGGCCGGCCTCCGGGGCCGCCTCGGGGCCGTGGAAGTCGAAGTCCGCGGGGAAGAACGCGCCCCCGGCCCACTGCCCGTCGGGGTCCTGGAGCGCGAGCAGCCGGGCTCCGTGGCCCTCGGTCGCCACCCTGGCCCGGGTGGGCCGCCAGACCTCGGGCGCGGCACCGGCCAGGTCGCGCTCGACCTGCCACCGCAGGGAGGGGTCGGCGTCGAGGAGCCATCCGGTGAGATCGTCCCCCATGGGGGCTAGGCTACTCGCACCATGTGGGGCGGCAAGCCCCCACGGGACCTTTCACGGCGGGGGTTCGAGGAGGAGACCGACATGCTGCAGTACATGGATTCGGCGCCGGCAGGCGCGGCCGCCAGACGTGCGTTCCGGATCGGGGACAACGCCACCGGGGTGCTCTGGGGCACGGAGGACGCCGCCGCGCGGCCCCTCGTGCTCCTGGGCCACGGGGGAGGGCAGAGCACCCAGGCGCCGGGGATGCGTGCCCGTGCCGAGGCCCTCGTGGACAGCGGCTACGCCGTGGCCGCACTCGACGCGCCCGGCCACGGCGGCCGGCCCAGGACGGCGGACCTCGAGCAGCGGATCGAGCGCATGCGGGACGCGCAGGGCAGCCCGGACTTCGGCGCCGCCGTGGCCGACCTCAACGCGGCTGTGGCCCACGATGCGGTCCCCGAGTGGAGCCTGCTGCTCGACGCCCTCGAGGCGGAAGGTGTGGCCGGCGCTGCCCACGCCGGGTACTGGGGCTACTCCCTCGGCGCCGCGATCGGCTTCCCGCTCGTCGCCGCGGAAGGGCGCATCCAGGCCGCCGTGCTGGGCCTGATCGGCGAGACCGTGGCGGAGAGCGCCCGGGCGATCCGGGTGCCGCTCCAGTTCGTCATGCAGTGGGACGATCCGCTCGTCTCCCGCGTCAGCGCCCTGCGCCTGTTCGATCTGGTCGGCTCGAAGGACAAGACGCTGCACGCCAATCCCGGGGTCCACGGCGACGTCCCGGACCACGAGGACGCGAGCTCGCTCGCGTTCTTCGCCCGGCACCTCGGCGGCGCGGCGGCCTGAGCCGATCGGGGAGCACCGTCACCGTGCTGGCTGCTCGGCCGGGACGGGCAGCAGTCAGGGCCGCGGCGAGGCGATCGCCGTCGAGAGCCGGTGGGCCTCGGCGAGGAGCTCCTGGCCGAGCCCCTCGCGCCGGCCCGGCCGGAAGCGCGGCTCGATGCCCGTGAGCGAGAGGGCCCACGCCGGCCGCCCGGAGGGGTCGAACACCGCGGCTCCCAGCCCGTAGGACCCCTCGACCACGAGCCCAGGGTTCACCGAGTAACCGAGTTCGCGGGTCTCCGCCAGCCGCTCCCGCACGGGGCCCGCGGCGTGGGTGGGGCCGTACTCAGCGGTGCGCTCGCGGTCGTCCTCGATGATCGGCTCGGCCTCTCCGGCGGGGAGGAAGGCGAGGATCGCGATCCCGGCAGAGGCGACGCCGAGCGGGAACCGCTTGCCCTCGTACAGCACGAACGAGCGCACCGGGAAGCTGCCCTCCTCGCGCGCGAGGCACACGGTCTCCTCGCCCCGGCGGATCGAGAGGAACGCAGACTCGCCGGTGGCCTCGGCGAGCCGGCGGAGGGCGGGGCGGGCGAGGTGCTCGACGGCAAAGCGGCCCGCGGCGACCGCGCCCATGACGTACAGCTCAGGGCCAAGGTGCCAGCGCCCGGAGGCCTCGTCGAAGTCCAGCAGCCCGTCCGCGGCGAGGGCCTTGAGCAGCCGATGGACGGTTGGACGCGTGAGACCGGAGGCGCGCACGATCCCGGCGAGCGACAGGCCCGCGCCGCCGGTGCGCGCGATGACCCGCAGGACGAGGGCCACCCGCCCCACCACCTGCGTGCCCTGGATCCCGGACATGGCCTCCCTCAGAAAAAATCTGCCACAATGTGGACATTCTACGGGGCTGCTGCCACGACGTGAACAGCAGCGCCGCACCTCCCTTGTGACGCGGGCAACACCTGCCTAGGCTCGCTGACCAGAACAGTCCACAACGTGGCCAGTGCGGGCCACGGGACACCGCCAGCTCGAGGAGGAGCCCATGCCCACCCTGTACACCGACGCCGCCGAGTCCCTCGCCGGGGCGCTCGCCGACGGTATGACCCTGGCCGTGGGGGGCTTCGGCCTGAGCGGCATCCCCGCCGACCTCATCGACGCCGTACGGGACTCCGGCGTGACGGGCCTGACGGTCGTCTCGAACAACATGGGCGTGGACGGCAAGGGCCTCGGCGTGCTCATCGAGGCCGGGCAGGTCGCCAAGGTCATCGCGAGCTACGTCGGCGAGAACCGGCTGTTCGCCGAGCAGTACCTGGCGGGCCGGCTCGAGGTCGAGTTCACCCCGCAGGGCACGCTCGCCGAGCGCCTGCGCGCGGGCGGGGCCGGCATCCCGGCCTTCTACACGAAGACCGGCGTGGGTACCCTCGTCGCCGAGGGCAAGCCGCACGAGACGTTCGACGGCGAGCTGTACGTCCAGGAGCGCGGGATCGTGGCCGACGTCGCGCTCGTGCACGCCCACACGGCGGACACCGCCGGCAACCTCGTGTACCGGTATACGGCGCGGAACTTCAACCCGGTCGTCGCGACGGCCGGCCGGCTCACGGTCGCGGAAGCCGAGCACATCGTCCCCGCCGGGGCGCTCGACCCCAACCACATCGTCACCCCGGGCGTGTACGTCCAGCGGCTCCTCCAGGCGAGCGACCGGGCGAAGCACATCGAACAGGTCACCACCCGCCCCCGCCCCGAGCCCGAGAAGGCGGCCGCGGCCGTCGCCGGCTGACCCGCCCCCTGACTCCCAGAACCTGACTCCCAGAAGGAGGGCCAACCCATGGCCTGGACCCGCGACGAGATGGCGGCCATTGCCGCCACCGAGCTTTCCGACGGCGACTACGTGAACCTCGGGATCGGCATCCCGACACTCGTGGCCAACCACCTGCCCGACGGCGTGACCGTGCACCTGCAGAGCGAGAACGGCCTGCTCGGCATGGGCCCGTTCCCGTATGAGGGCGACGAGGACGCCGACCTCATCAACGCCGGCAAGCAGACCGTCACCGTCCTGCCGGGCGGCTCGATCTTCGACTCGGCGACGAGCTTCGGCATGATCCGCGGCGGCCACGTCAAGGTCGCGATCCTCGGGGCAATGCAGGTCGCGGGCAACGGCGACCTCGCGAACTGGCAGATCCCCGGGAAGATGGTCAAGGGCATGGGCGGGGCCATGGACCTCGTCGCGGGGACCCCGCGCGTCGTCGTCCTCACGGAGCACGTCGCCAAGGACGGCACGCCCAAGATCGTCGCCGAGTGCACCCTTCCGCTCACCGGGGTCGGCGTCGTGGACCGGATCGTCACGGACCTCGCCGTCTTCGACGTGGCAGCGGCGGCCGACGGCGGGCGGCGGCTCACGCTCGTGCGCCGCGCCCCCGGCGTCGGGCTCGAGGAGCTACGGGAGAAGACGGGCGCGGAGTTCGACGTCGCGCCCGAGGCCGACGATGCGGCCTCGGTCGACGAGGCGCGCGTGGAGGTGGCACTCTGATGGCGCTCAAGGACCAGTTCGGCACCGACGTCCTGCTGACCGGCTGGGGCCACACGCGCTTCGGCAAGCTCGAGGACCAGACGCTAGAGTCGCTCATCGTGGCCGCCGCCGCCGAGGCCATCGCCAACTCCGGCCTCGAGCCGGGCCAGATCGACGAGATCTACGTGGGCAACTACAACGCCGGCATGGTGCCGCTCGCGTTCACGTCCTCGCTCGCCCTCCAGGTCTCCGACGAGCTCGCGAACGTCCCCGCAACCCGTGTCGAGAACGCGTGCGCCTCCGGCTCCGGCGCGTTCCAGCAGGGCGTCAAGGCGCTGCTGGCCGGGACCGCCCGGAACGTCCTCGTCATCGGGGCCGAGAAGATGACCGCCGCCGGGGCGGACACGGTCGGCGCCGCGCTCCTCGCCGCCGGCTACGAGTCCGCGGGCCACCCCTCGAGCACCGGCTTCACGGGCCTGTTCGCCGAGGTCGCCCGCGCCTACGAGGAGCGCTACGGCGCCGTGTCGGACGTGCTCGGCTCGATCGCGGCCAAGAACCACCACAACGGCATGGCCAACCCGTACGCCCAGATGCACCGCGACTTCGGCGTGGAGTTCTGCCGGACCGTGTCCGAGAAGAACCCGATGGTCGACGCCCCGCTGCGCCGCACCGACTGCTCCCCGGTGTCCGACGGCGCCGCAGCAGTCGTGCTCTCGGCCGACCACGCGCCGTCGGGCGCCGCCACCGCTCCGGTGCGCCTGGCCGGCTTCGGCCACGCCAACGACTTCCTGCCGGCCGCCAAGCGGGACCCGCTCGAGTTCGCCGGCAGCCGCGCCGCCTGGTCCCGGGCGCTCGGGATGGCCGGCGTGGGGTTCGCGGACCTCGACCTCGCCGAGGTGCACGACTGCTTCACGATCGCCGAGCTGGTGATGTACGAGGTCATGGGCCTGGCCGAGCGCGGCAAGGGCAGCGTGGCCATCGAGGACGGCTCGGTGTTCCGCGGCGGCCGGCTGCCGGTGAACCTCTCCGGCGGCCTGAAGGCCAAGGGCCACCCCGTCGGCGCGACCGGCGTCTCCCAGCACGTCATCACGGCCATGCAGCTGGCGGGGACTGCGGGCGAGATGCAGCTGCCCGGCGCCCGGCGGGCCGCGGTGCACAATATGGGCGGCCTGGCGATCGCGAACTACGTCAGCGTACTCGAGGCCGTCTGAGTCTCCGCGCCTGGACCGGGAGGGCCCTCCCGGTCCCGTCCGCGGAGTCGGGAGGGCTCGTCTCTGCCGGGGAGGACAGACGGCCCGTGGAGAACGGAAGGCCGGGGAGAACGGAATCCCCCGGCCGGGGGAGAACCGAAGGGCGGCGAAGGCCGGGGTAGAACGGAGGGGCCGGTGGGGGACAGAGGGGCCAGCGGAGGCTAGAGGGTCGTGATGGCGAACCGCTCGATCTTCCGGTAGAGCGAGGACCTCGACATACCGAGGAATTCGGCGGCCTTGACCCTGTTCCCCTCGGTGGTCTGGAGCGCGGACACGATCGTGTCGCGTTCGGACTGCTCCACGGTGGTGAGCTGGCGCCGGGGATGGCTGTAGCAGTAGGCGGGGAGGTCCTCCCGCGTGATCGTGCCGGCCGGCCGTCGGCCGACGGCGTGGGCGAGGGCCTCCCGCAGCTGGACGAGGTTGCGCGGCCACGAGTAGCGTCTGATGACCGCCATGGCCGCCGCATCCATCCGGAGCTCGCGGTCGGGGGCCAGGGCATGGAGGATCTCGGACACGAGCTCGGGAATGTCTTCCGCACGGAAGCGGATCGGCGGCACCGTCACAGCGGCCTTGAAGTGCGCCAGCACCTGCTGGAACGGGAGCCCGCTGTCCACGCCGGCGTCCGAGAGCGTGGCGGCGATCTGCACATTCCGGCCCGACCCCCGCAGGCGCGTCAGGAGCTCGTCGAGACGCTGGGCTCCCTGGGTGCTCAGCTCGTCGATGTTGCGGAAGACGCAGAGCGTCTCATCGGCGGCGAGGAGGACGTCGAGGTCGGTGTCCCCATAGGCCTTCGTGTCGAAGGAGCCGGCGTCGAAGGACAGGCTCCGTCCCATGCAGCGGATCCCATGGAACTGCTCCAGGACGAGCGTGAACTTGCCCGTGCCCGTCTCACCTTGGACGAGCACCGGGCGGCGTTCGCGCACGCTCGACCGGACGTCGTCGGCCGCCCGGCACCAGGCGGCCGTGCGGGCGCGACCCGCGCGGAACGGCGGGGCCGCGAGCCCCGGGAGGTGCGGCCCGGAGGAGTCCAGGGGCGCCGAGGGGTAGGGCAGGACCCGGTCGGCGGCGATCTCCGGCGTGCGCGCCAGGCCCGTTGCGGCCTTGACCTCGGCCACGACGACGATGCCGGCGATGTCCGCCCCGACGACGATCCGGGTGCCGTGCAGCCGGACGACCTTGCCCGACTCGAGGACGAGGTTCTCGCTGGCCTTGTGCCGGTTGGAGAAGACGAAGCGCGCGTGGTCGCCGATGACGCTGCGCTCCTGCGGCGTGAAGGCGAGCTGGGCGGCAGCGTTGGCCATCTCGATGGACGCGCCGAACGCGAGCACTGCGTGGCGCGTGCGCGCGTCCGCCCTGACGTAGGTCTCGAAGAGCGCCTGCTGGCTCTGGCTCCGGTCGATCAGCAGGTTCCGGGAGATGTCGTGCGCCGCGGCCCGCACGAGGGAGTGCAGCACCGGATTCCAGTGACGGCTGAGCAGGCTCAGGTCCAGGACCCCCTCGACACGCCCCGAGACGGGGTCCAGGATCGGCGCCCCCGTGCAGGCGAAGGGTTGGAGCTGCTCGTGGAAGTGCTCGGTTCCCACGATGCTCACGGGCTGCCCCGACTCAAGGGTCGAGCCGACCCCGTTGGTGCCGAGCACCCCTTCCGCATACTCGAAGCCGGGAGCCAGATGGACGCCGTCGAACAGGGTCCCGGCCTGGGACGAGGTGTCCACACGGGCGAGGATCCGGGCCCGGTTGTCGGTCAGTGCGATCACGAGCGCGAGGTCCGACGTCTCCCCGTGCAGCCGGTCGATGACGGGCTGGGCGCAGCGGGCGAGGCGCGATGCGGTGTCGATGTCCGCATGGAAGCTCACGGACAGCGCCCCGGTGTCGACACCGGCTGAGACGCTGCGCCGCCAGGACGCGGCGACCACCTCCGAGACCGCGCTCGTGTCCGCACGGGCGTTCTGGAGCAGCTGTTCGCGGGCTACGGCAATCTGGACCTGACGCTCCAAACGGTCCATGCACCACCTCCTTGTGATCCATGCCTGCTGCGTCCATCCATTTTCGCATCCGTGATCCCCGTCTCAGGACGAGGATCCAATGAATGTCCCAATCTGGGACACCCTGGCTCCGTTTCCCACGCGAGCGGGGGCCGGGCGGGTGTCCCACGGTGGGACAGCGTCGTGATCTGGATCACTCGAATGATGGATCCAGGCGGGCAGAGCTGCCGCCCCCACACCCTTCGATGCAAGGAAAGCAATGGAGCACCTCATCAACATCGACAATGGCGGGACACTGACCGACATCTGTGTCTGGGATGGCTCGTCGTTCTCGTTCACCAAGACCCTGACTACGCCCTACGACCTGTCGGAGTGCCTCTTCGACGGGATCTCCAAGGCTTCCAAGGCGCTCTACGGCGAGACAGACCTCGCGCGCCTCCTCCACCACACGGCCCACATCCGCTACTCCACCACCCAGGGCACGAACGCCCTCGTGGAACGGAAGGGCCCCGCGGTCGGCCTCATCGTCGAGGAGCCGGGCGTGGTCGACGAGATGCGCTCCGGTCCGGACAGTGCGAGGGCCCTCTTCGATGACCTCGTGGGCACCCGCGTGGAGAGCATCGACACCTCTCTGGAGGCCGACGCGCTCGAGAGGTCGCTCGTGCAGAAGGTCAACGCCCTCACGACGAGCGGGGCGGCGCGGATCGTGGTGATCGCCGACACCCCCGAGGCCGAGGCCGCCATCAGGACCGTTCTCCTGCGCGCATTCCCGCGCCACCTGCTGGGATCCGTGCCGTTCCTGTACAGCTGGGAGTTTGTGCCGGATCGGCTTCGCACGCGCCGCGGTTGGTCCTCCGTGATCAACACGTTCCTCCACCCGGTCATGGAGGGCTTCCTCTTCCAGGCCCAGGCGCGGCTGCGCGAGCACAAGGTCAGCAACCCGCTCCTCGTGTACCGCAATGACGGTGCGTCGTCGCGGGTCGCGAAGTCCGTGGCACTCAAGACGTACTCGTCCGGTCCCCGCGGCGGCCTCGAAGGGACGCGGGCACTCGCGGAGGGCTATGGCCTCGAGCACGTGCTCATGATGGATGTCGGGGGGACGACGACCGACGTCGGCGTCGTCGAAGACGGCGTCATCCGCACCACGCGCCGGGGGGTCGTCGAGGGCGCCCCGACCTCCTTCCCCATGAGCGACGTCCATTCCTCGGGCGTCGGGGGGAGCTCGATCATCGCCGTGCGCGACGGCGCGATCACCGTCGGCCCCCGCTCCGTCGGGGCTGCCCCGGGGCCGGCGTGCTTCGGCCTCGGCGGCAAGGAGGCCACGATCACCGACGTCAACCTCCTGCTCGGAGTCCTCGACCCCGCCAGCTATCTCGGCGGCCAGATGAGCCTCGACGCCGCACGCTCGGAGGCCGTGATCCGCTCGACGATCGCCGAGCCCCTCGGGATCTCCCTCGAGGAGGCCCTCGTCCAGATGGAACAGGCCTACTACGCGACCATGGCCGGTGCCGTCGGGCACCTCGTCGAGGACCGCACGACGCTCGCGGCCTTCGGGGGAGCCGGTCCGATGAGCGCGTGCGGGGCAGCGGAGCTTGCCGGCGTGAAGACCGTCCTGGTCCCCCGCATGGCAGCCGTCTTCTCGGCCTTCGGAATCAGCTTCTCGGACATCGGCAAGACGTACGAGGCAGCTGTCGAGGATCGTAGCGCCCCGGCGCTCGCGTCCCTGGCCGACCAGCTCGCGTCACGCGCCGGGCGGGACATGTTCCAGGAGGGCTACGCGCTGGAGGGGTGCACGCTGCAGTGGACGCTCGTAGGCGAGGACGCCCGCGGCGAGGCCATCGACGATGCACCCTACGCCCGGGGCGGGGCCCCGGCCGTCTCCGGGGAGCAGCTCTCACTGCGCCTCGCGGTGAGCGCGAACCTGCCGCATTCCCCGCTGGCAGGAGGCTCGGCCGCCGTGCGCCAGACCGCTACCAGCGCGGGCAGCCGCTTGGTGCGGATGTCCGCCACCCAACGTGCGGACCTTCCTGTCTACCTCCTCGACGACCAGCCGCACGGCGCGCACGCCGTGGGCCCGGCCATCGTCGAGGGCCCCTTCTTCACTGCGCGGGTCTCCGCCGGATGGGAGCTGGACGTCACGTCCAACGGCGACCTCATCCTCACAGACCCCCGCTGACCCCAGCACTGACGAAAGGACCTCCGACGATGCGAGTCCCCATGACCGAGTACCTGCTGATCGACCTCGACAGCGAGCGCTGGACCTGCCGCGTGTGCGGCCACGACCTCGGCGACGCCAACGGAAACTACAAGCCGGGCTGCCTCGTCTACGACCGCGACCCGCGGGAGATCCACCAGCCGATCATCGACCCAGAGCGGTACGAGTACACCTTCAGCCCAGATCCGTCGTACTGCCGCATCCTCGAGTTCTACTGCCCCGGGTGCGCGACCCAGCTCGAGACCGAGTACGTGCCGCCGGGCCACCCGCCGACGGCGGACATGGTGTGGGACCTCCCTGCCCTGCGCCAGCAGTGGGCCGCGCGCGGCGTCGACCCCGAGGAGGCCTTCACCTACGGCCCGGGCGAGGACGCCCAGAAGTACGCGGCACAGCTCAAGGCCGCACGCCAGGGCCGCTGAGAGCCCCCGACACGTCAAAGGAGACACCGAACCATGAAGCGCATTTCCGTCGATATCGGCGGCACATTCACCGACTGCTTCTTCGTCTGGGAAGACAACTACGTCGAGGCGAAGGCACTGACCACCCACCACAACCTTGCCCTCGGCTTCAATGAGGCCCTGGACCTGGCCTGTTCCCGCGCTGGGCTCGACAGGACCACCGTGCTCTCCGAGGTCGACTCGGTCCGGTACGCGACCACGCTCGGAACGAATGCCCTCATCGAGCGCAAGGGCCCGAAGGTCGCGGCCATCGTCACGCACGGATTCGAGGACACGATCCCGCTGTCCCGCGGCCGCGGCTATGGGGAGGGCCTCGGCTACGAGATGCAGCAGAACCTGCCTGCCGCGGAACGCCCCGTGCCGCTCGTCCCGCGGGCCCTCATCCGGTCCGTCAAGGAGAGGGTCAACTCCGCGGGGAAGGTCGTGGCCGCGCTCCAGGAGGACGACGTCCGCAGCATCGTCCGCGAGCTCGCGGACGCCGGCGCCGAGGCAATCGTCGTCTCGTTGACCAATGCGACCGAGAATCCCGAGCACGAGCTGCAGATCCAGGAGATCATCCTCGACGAGTACCCCGCCCACGAGCTCGGCGCGATCCCTGTGCTCCTGGGACACCAGGTGTCCGGCCGCAAGGGCGAGTACGTCCGGGCGACCTCGACGATCGTCGACGCGTTCCTGCACGCGACGATGTTCCACGCACTCTCCCAGCTCTCCAACAACCTGCGCGACGCCGGCTACACCAAGCCCATGCTGGTCAACCACAACTCGGGCGGCATGGCCCAGATGAACTCGACGGATGCACTGCAGACCATCCACTCCGGCCCGATTGCAGGAGTAGGGGCGGCCCAGCACCTCTCCGACGCGACCGGCCTCGGCAACGTGATCTCCACCGACATGGGCGGCACGTCCTTCGACATCGGCCTCGTCCCAGCGGGGGGCGTCAAGCACTACGACTTCCAGCCGACCATCGACCGCTGGCTCGTCTCGGTGCCCATGGTCCACCTCGACACCCTCGGTGCCGGCGGCGGCTCGATCGCGAGCTACGACCGCATCCACCACAGCGTCCGCATCGGGCCCGAGTCCGCCGGCTCCAACCCGGGCCCGGCCTGCTACGACCGCGGCGGCCTCCGCCCCACGGTGACGGACGCCGATCTCCTCCTGGGCTACCTGGACCCCGAGAACTACGCCAACGGCTATATCAAGCTCAACCCGAAGCGCTCGTACTTTGCGATCGAGGAGTCGCTCAGCGACGAACTCGACCTCAATGTCCTCGAGATCGCCAAGATCATCAAGCGCAGCGTCGACGAGCAGATGGCAATCGGGATCGGCAAGGAGCTCCGCGTCCGCGGCTACCTGCCGGAGGACTTCACCATGCTCGCCTACGGCGGCAACGGCCCGCTGCATGCGTGCGGCATCGCCAAGCACGCGGGCATCAGGAAGGTCCTCGCCCCGCCCTTCAGCTCGGTGTTCTCGGCATGCGGAGCCGGGAACGTCGAGCAGCTCCACTTCCATGAGCGCGGCGCGCACATCATCATGTACAACGCGACGACCCGGGCGCTGTTCGACGAGTATGACGAGTTCAATGCCATCGTCGAGGAACTCGAGGCGCGCGGGCGTGAGGACCTCGTGCGCCAGGGCTTCGCCCCCCAGGACGTCCGGTACCGGCTTGAGCTCGACATGCGCTACGGCAACCAGCTCCTCACGCAGGCGGTCCCGCTCGACATCACGAGGATGACCGGCGTCGGCGACGTCCTGCACATGATCAAGACGTTCGGCGACGTCTACAGCCATCGCTTCGGAGCCTCGTGCGCCGCCCCCGAGGCGGGAATCCGGGTCGGCACCGTCCGGGTGGCCGCGTACGTCGAGGGCGACAAGGTCGCCTTCGGCTCGCTCGAGCACGGCGGCGAGCGCTCCGTGCCCGCAGCGGTGGGCAGCCGGCGCGTCCACTTCGTCGACGAGCCGCAGCCGCTCGAGACCCCGGTCTACGACCAGACCGCACTGACCGGCGAAGCCGTCATTCCGGGCCCCGCGATCGTCACCACGGAGACCACCACCTTCCTCGTCGAGCCGGGCTGGCGGCTCGAACCCACCGCGCAGGGCGCCGTCTGGTTCCTGCAGGACTGACTGAGTACGACCAGGAGAGCAATCATGACCATCGTCAACGACGACCGCATCGACGCGGTCAGCACCATCAAGGCCGCCCTCACGCCGCAGGAGCAGGAGTGGGTCGAGAAGTTCATGGACGACACCACCCTCTTCCTCGGCCCCGACCCCGAGATCATGAGGTCGCACAGCATCGCGGAGCGCTCGCCCTACGAGGACGCGTGCATCGCCCAGGGCGTGGACCGGCTCGAGGCCGAGCGCATCCGCAAGCGGGTCGCCGGTGCCCTCGACGAGGGCTACGAGATGTGCGAGGCCCAGGGCGCGGCCCCCGGCGCGAAATGGGGCGACCTCACGACGGCGATCTACACCGCCGCCGGAGACGTTTCCTACCTCTCGTGCCACGGCGTCATCGCCTTCAGCGCGATCCTCCACCACCCGATCCGCTACATCATGAAGTACTGGAAGGACGAGCCGACCGTGGGCGTCAACCCTGGCGACGGGTTCATCCACAACGACGCCCGCTACGGGAACGTCCACAACACCGACCAGTCGATGATCATGCCGATCATCCGGGATGACCAGATCATCGCCTGGGTGGCCGCGACGATCCACGAGGGCGAGAACGGTGCCTGCGAGCCAGGCGGTATGCCCTCCGGCTCCGAGACCGCCTTCGACGACGGACTCCGGATGAGCCCCTTCAAGATCGTCGAAGGGGGACACCTCCGCCGCGATCTCCTCACGTTCCTCCAGCACTCGGTGCGCGACCCCAAGCTCCAGCTCGCCGACCTCAAGGTCAAGATGGGCGCCGTCAACCGCATCATGGACCGCATCAACACGCTCATCGACGAGGTGGGGGTCGAGACGTTCGTGGCGGCCCTTCGCATGACGGTTGAGGATGTCGACGTGGAGGTGCGGCGCCGCATTTCCGAGCTCCCCGACGGGACCGTGAGCTTCAACCAGTTCATGGACAGCACGCTGAAGGAGAACATCCTCATCAAGCTGGCGTGCAAGATCACCGTCAAGGGCGAACACATGACGATCGACCTGCGCGGCACCGGTCCGGAGATCTTCAACCGTGCCATCAACTCGCCGCTGTGTTCCGTCAAGTCGATGATGATGCAGGCCATCCTCGCCTTCTGGTGGCCCGACCTCCCGCGATGCACCTCGGCCATGAGCTGCATCGAGATCATCTCCGACGAGGGGACCTGGGCCGACGCCGGCTATGACGCTCCGATGGGCCAGTCGCTGCAGGCGAGCTTCCGCGGGTTCTCGGCGCTCCAGGCGTCCTTCGGGAAGCTGCAGTTCTCCAACCACATCAAGTACTCCAACGTGGTGGCCAACTGGTTCAACCAGATCAACACGTTCCTCTGGGGCGGCGAGACGCAGCATGGGGACCAGGTAGGCAACCTGTGCGCCGACCTCAACGGCATGCCGGGCGGCGCCAAGCCGTTCAAGGACGGGGAGGACTCAGTGTCCCCGCTCTTCTGTGCCATGGCGGACACGGCGGAGCAAGAGGTCATGGAGGAAGAGGTGCCGTTCATGCAGCTCGTGTCGAAGCGCCTCGTCAAGGACAACATGGGCTTCGGCAAGTTCACGGGCGGCATGGGCTACGAGATGATCGTGGCCTCCGAGGGCACCCCGCACTGGGGCTTCATGACGGTGACCTCGGGCGCGAAGTTCAGCTCGGTCTACGGCATGTTCGGCGGATACGGCTGCGGGACGTACCCTTTGGCGATGGTCAAGGGCGTCAACGCCTACGAGCACTTCCGCCGCGACCCGAAGACGTTCGACCTCTCGATCGAGAAGGTCATGAACGAGCAGCCCTTCGAGGGCGCGAAGTACACGACGGCGCACATGGGCCTCCAGTTCGACGTCGCCAAGGACGGCGAGCTCTACATGATCAGCCAGGGCGCCGGCGGCGGCTACGGCGATCCACTCGAACGCGACCCGGAGTCCGTGGTGCGCGACGCCGAACTCGGCCGCGTTTCGGCGAAGGTCGCTCATGACATCTTCTGCGTGGCGTACGACGAGGAGCACTTCCGCCTCGACACCGAGGGCACCGAGCGCCTCCGCGCGGCACAGCGCGAGCGCCGGCGGGCGCAGGGCAAGCCGTACGCCGACTTCATCAAGGAGTTCGTCACCGAGGAGCCGCCCGCGGACCTCCTCTACTACGGGTCCTGGGGGGACGACACGGAGGAGCTGACCGCGACCGTCTTCACCGTGAACGGCCCGGAGCGTGTGACGAAGACGATCGCCGAGATGCCGATCATCATGATCCCGGACCGCCGGGAAGTGAAGATCTCCAAGCTCGAGCAGCGGATCCTCGAGCTCGAGACGAAGTACAACGACCGCCAGCCGGTCAAGTCCTAGCCGGGACGCCGCACTCCACCCGCCTGCGGGGCCGCGCCGTCCGCGGCCGGCCCCGCAGGCACATCCGCCCCCCCCGAAACCCCAGGGCGAGCCTCGAAGCCTCGGTGCGCGCCCGGCGTCGTCCATCCCAAGGAGAGCCATGTCCACCGCCCTCGACGACCTGCTGGCGCCCCGCTGCGCCGTCTCCCCACCCGCGCTCTTCATCGACCACACGGCGTTCGGCGCACGCCGGATCCACGGGGCCCCCCTGCCCTGGACCGACGCCCCCGAGCTCGCGGCCTACTACGGCAAGGCCCAGGCCCTGCTCGGCTCGGACGCGACCGTCGTTCCAGTCGCGCCGCTGGTCGAGGCCGTCCTCGTGGAGCACCCCTCGCTCGTCGAGGACCTCGGCGCGCGCTCGCGGACCGGCTACGCCCTGCGCACGCTCCTCGCCTCGGACCCGGTCGGCGAGGCGATGAGCCGGGCTCTCACCGCGATTCCGCACATGAGCCACGCCCCGCTGGCACTGCTGGCCCCCTCGCCGCTCGCGTGGCTCGCGATGGCCCAGAGAGCCGCCGGGAACCCGGACCTCTCCACGGTCACCCCCGACCACGCGGAATCCGCAGCGATGTACGTCTCGGACTGGCTGCGCCGGTACGCGGACAGACCGATCACCTGCCTGGTCCTCGATGGCCGCCACGGGGGACTGGAAGGCCAAGGCGGCTTGCGCACGCTGCCCGCCGAGGACCTCGCAGCCTACAGCCCGGTGCTCAACGCCGCGGAGCACTACCGATGGGGGGTGCTCCACATGACCGAGGAGCGTGTCGGCGTGGCCGGGGAGGCCCGCACGGCCGCGTGGCTGCCCGACGGGTTCTGGACCGACGTGGCGCCGGCGCCCGAGGCAGAGCTCCTCCTCACCTCGGTCCCTGCCGCTGCCGACCCCGACACCGTCCTGGCACGGCTCGCATCCCTGCGCTGAGGACGAGCCCCGCCGGCTACCCCGCGGTGATGATGACCTTGAGCGCCTTCTCCGTCGCGGCGTTGGCGAAGGTGTCATAGGCCGCCATGATCTCGCCGAACGCGAACCGGTGGGTGACGAACTTGGCGGGGTCGATCGCGCCGGAGCTGATCTTGTCGAGGAGCTCCGGCGCGGTCGTCGCATTGACCAGGCCGGTGGTGATCGTGATGTTGTTGATCCAGTCGCGGTCGATCGGGAACTCGACGGGCTTGCCGTGCACGCCGACGTTGGCTACGCGGCCCCCCGGGCGGATCGCGCCGAGCGCCGCGCTGAAGGTCGCGGGGATCCCCACGGCCTCGATCGCGACGTCCACGCCCAGGCCGTCGCGGCTGAGCCGCTTGATCTCGGCCGCGACGTCCACGCCCTCTCCGGCCCGGAGCGTGTCGGTCGCGCCGAACGCCCTGGCCTGCTCGAGCCGGTACTCGTTGCCGTCCACGGCGATGACCTTCGCGGCGCCGGCCGGGCCCGCCGTCATGATCGACGCGAGGCCCACCGGACCGGAGCCGATGACCGCGACCTCGTCACCGGGGCCGACCTTGCCGTAGAGGACGCCGATCTCGTAGCCGGTGGGCAGGATGTCGCTGAGCATCGCGCCCTGTTCCGCGGTGACGCCGTCGGGCAGCGGGATGAGCCCGTTGTCGGCGAAGGGGACCCGTACGTACTCGGCCTGGGTGCCGTCGATGAGGTGGCCGAAGATCCAGCCGATGCCGCCGAGGGTGCGGCAGTGGGAGGTGAGGCCGGCGGTGCAGAAGTCGCATTCCATGCACTTGCTGATGCAGGAGATGATCACCCGGTCGCCGACCTTGACGCGGGTGCAGTCGGGGCCCGTCTCGGTAACGACGCCGACCCCCTCGTGGCCGAGGATCCGACCGTCCGTGACCGCCGGGACGTCCCCCTTGAGGATGTGCAGGTCCGTGCCGCAGATCGTGGTGGTCTCCACCTTCACGATCGCGTCCGTCGGATCCTGGATGACGGGGTCGGGCACCTCTTCCCAGGCCTTCTGGCCCGGGCCGTGGTAGACGAGCGCCTTCATGGTGGAACCTCCTCAGTGGATGGTGCAGCGGGTGTCCGCGCAGAGGGCAGGGAGCCCCTACGGCTTCGACGCTAGCGGTGGTGCCCGGACCGCGGTACGGGCCAAGGGCCCCTGGCGCTCAGGCGGAGCGTCCGAGCCATTGGGGTTCGAGGTGCCGTCGCCGTACCTGGTCGGCCTCGACCCAGAACTCGCGCGCACCGCGGTAGTAGGACATGCCCCAGAGCACCTGCACGAGCACGTGCTGCGCGCTCCAGCCCAGCGCGAAGCCCTTCTCGGTGCGGTCCGGGCGGCCGTCGTCGAACGTCAGCCGCACCCACACCGGAAGGGGCCGGTGCGCGCGGACGGCTCCCTTCCGGCAGGCCTCCCCCACAGGCGCTACGATCGGGTCCGCCTCGGGCTCGCCGATCTTGTTCAGCTCACTCATGGCTGGATCATCCCTCCCGCCTCCGACATCCGAGTCAGGCGGACATACGAGCCGGGTGCCGTCCAGATCGGGCAGCCGAGCCCTTGGGGACCCCGCGCCGCTTCAGCCGCGCGACCCCGACCTGGAGACGTGCCCGCGCCGCGGCCGCGGGCGGAGATCAGCGTCGGGGGAGCCGGCGCCGGCGCTGGAGGGCCTCGCCCCGGGAGCGAGGAAGGCCTCAAGGGCCGCGAACGCCTGCCCGGTCCGCTCGAAGGCGGGGTGGGGCCGCTGCAGCCGCTGCAGGAGCTCGCCGTTGTGCTGGAGCCGGAGGCGCGCCTTCGTCACGGCCGTGCGGGCGGCGGGCAGGTCGCCCGGCCGCAAAGTCAGGGGCTGGAGGACGCCGCGGACGGACTGCAGGGCGAGCGCGAACGCTCGGGCGTCCTCCCGCTGGGCGGCGGCGCGGTGCCCGCGCAGCTGGTCCGCGGCCTCGGACCACAGCTCTCCTGCCGCAATGCGTGCCACCTCGGTCCAGGCCTGCTCCTCGTCGAGCCCGGCGCGGACCAAGGTGGCGTGCAGGCGGTTCCACCGGCCGGCCAGCTCTTCCTCGGTGGCCGGGCGCGGCGGAACCGGGGGAACGTGGCTCGAGGGGTGGGCGTGCAGCGCCGCTTCTACGGTGCGGGTGCGGTAGTGTGCGAGTGCTGGGGCTCTCTTCATGGGTTTCCGCTCAATTCGCCAGCCCGCGCCAGCAGCGCTGGGGCAGGGGCTGATCAGGACGTGGTGCAGCGGCCGCGGCTCGTCGGCCCCGATGCCGTGGGGACCCGGATCGCTGCGGCTCCCTTCCAGAGTCCCCGACCGTCGCCCCGTCCTTGGAGGGCCAAAAGTCCCGGGTCCTGCTAAAAGTCCTCCGTTTTGCCAAAAGGTCCTGGCCTCCCCGCCGTGCCGTGCAGGGCCCTGCCGCGCAGCCGCTCTCCGGCGCCAGTGACCTTGTGCCCTGACCCCCTCCGAGGGCCCGGACCTACGATGACGTGGGCTGCAGCGAAGGGGCTGCGGCCGCGGCGATACGGGGGTCGGCATGGAGCGCCGTGATTCCGACACCGGGACCGGAAGTCCAGCAGGTGCGTCCGTCCGCGTGTTCATCCTCGACCGCCACGAGGTGGTCCGTCTCGGTCTGCGGGGACTCCTCGAGAGCGCAGGGATGACGGTCGTCGGGGAATCCGGCTCAGTACGCGACGGCCTCGCCCAGGTCCCGCGGCTCGAGCCCCATGTGGCGGTCCTCGGGGCGCTGCTGACGGACGGGATCGGGATCGAAGTGTGCCGCAGGCTCAGGTCCGCGGCGCCGAGCGTGCAGTGCATCATCCTCAACGACGCCCACGACGACCAGGCCGTCCTCGAGGCGGTGCTCGCAGGTGCGGCCGGGTACTTCCCGAAGGACACCCCGGCAGCTGCCCTCGTGGAGGCCATCGGCCGCGCCGCGGCAGGGGAGCCGCTCTTCGAAGCCGGCGCCGAGGCGCGCGCGAAGGCCCGGCTCTCGTCGGCCGAGCCCAGGGACCCCCTCGTCGACTCGCTGACCCCGCAGGAGCACCGGGTGCTGGACCTCATCGCCGAGGGCCTGACCAACCGGCAGATCGCCCGCGAGCTCGACCTCGCGGAGAAGACCGCGAAGAACTACGTCTCCTCGGTCCTCACCAAGCTCGGACTCAAGCACCGGACCCAGGCTGCGCTCCACGTGGCCGCCCGGAACGGGGACAGCCAGGCCGGGCGCGCCCCTCGCAGGCGCTGAGCCGGGCAGGGACCTTTTCCCCTGTGGGCCCTCCGCGCGGGGCAGAGATGCTGGGTAAAAGCCCGCACGTGCAGAGGAGACCCGACGATGCCGCACTACGAGCTCACGTTCATCAATCCTGCGTCCCGCTGGTCGCACCCCGTCCAGTTCCGGGCAGCGTCGCCCGAATCAGCCCGCATCCTTGCCTCGCAGCTGATCGACAACCAGCTCCGGGGAGGCGGGGTCGCGGAAGCTGTGCTCTCGACGGCGGGAACCACCCCACCTGAATCGCTCCGGTGGAGGGACGGCGTCTGGGAGGCGGAAGCCGGTGGACAGACCCTTCCGGGGGCCGGGGAAGGGCAGCTCTCATGAGCGTCTCGCCCATGACTCCCCGCCGCCGCGGCCTCCTGGCCCGCTGGGAGAGCGTCCGCACCCTGCTGGTCCTCGAGGGTGCCCCGGATGACCGCGCCCGCACCGAGGCCGCGTGCCTGGGCGCGCTCGAGGCCTGGGACCTGATCAACCTGCGGCGCCGGCACGAACGGGACCGCGGCAACGGGCGCGAGGCCAAGGCGCTCGAGGCGGCGCTGCGGCCGCTGCAGAGCGTGGTGGTCAGCCTCCTGCGCCACCCGGGGGACACGGACGCGGCCCGTTCTACGGTGCGTGCCGCGCAGCGCCGCTTCGAGCAGGACGCCAGGCTCGGCTCGCTCGCGCATGCTCCGGGGGCCCGTGTTGCCTACGAGGCGTTCAGCTCGCTCGATGCCCTGCTCGCCTCCGGGATGCGCAGGGCGGGCTGAGGCCAGCCCGGGGACGGGCTGGGCCGGCCCGGCCAGGCCGGCGCGACGCTGGGCTGGCCGGGGCCAGCTCAGTCCACGAAGGCCGTCTGCGGCAGCACCGGATGGATGCGCTGGACGAGCTCGGCCGCGACGGTGTGCAGCTTGACGTTGCGGTTGTTCGACGCCCGCCGCAGCACGTCGAAGGCCTCGTCGGCGGAGCAGCGGCTCTGGGCCATGATCGCTCCGATGGCGACGTCGATGACGGTCCGGTTCTGCATCGCGTGTGCCCGGTGCTCCGCGAGGTCGGCCTCGTCCGCGAGCCGCACGGCCATCCGGAGCGCCCACGAGGCCTCGTTGCGGGCTCGGCCGAGCAGGGCGAGCGCGGCCCGCCGGGCGGGCGCGTCCGCCGGCGGCGTGCCCACGAGGACGAGCGCCGCCGTGGCCGTGGGCCCGGCGGCGACGGGCGCCACGAACAGGCCGGCGTCGACTCCCCACGCGATGCCCGACGCCCAGGCCTCGGGCAGCCGCTCCTCGGACGCAGACCGGGAGTGCTCGAGCGCGGAGGCGAGGTACGCGTCGTCGTCCGCGATGCGCTCCCGGGTGAGCCGGACGAGCGAGCAGGCGCCCCCGGCCGTGAGGACGGGACGGTTGCGGCGGTAGAGGGCCAGTGCGGCGTCGGGGCGGCCCAGCGGGGCGAGCCGGCGGCCCGTGCGCTCCGCGAGAGCGGAGAGGAAGGCGTCGAGCCCGGAGTACGCCAGCAGCAGGTGGAGAAGGTCGTGCGTGGCGGGACGTGGCTCGGACCGGGCGGCCATCGGTGTGCTCCTTCGGGGGCACGGCCGTCGCAGGAGCGTCGGCCGCGTGGACTGAAGTCGGCCCTTTTCCTGAGCACAGGGCAGCGCGCGGCGCTGCCCCGTCGATCATCTTGACGAAAGCCCGCGAAACGGTCAAATCTTGGCGGGCCCGGGGCCGGTGCGACAATGGCAGCGCGGTCGGTGGGGAAAGGCCGGCCGCGAGCCCCAACCCCTGTGAGGAAATGCCCTGATGCATTCAAAGCTGCTTGCCGTCCGCGACCAGGTCCATGCCCGCAATCCCGGCGAGGTCGAGTTCCACCAGGCCGTCGACGAGGTCTTCGAGAGCCTCGGGCCCGTGATGGAACGCCACCCCGAGTACGTCGAGGCGGCGGTCCTCGAGCGGCTCTGCGAGCCCGAACGGCAGATCATCTTCCGCGTGCCGTGGACGGACGACGCCGGGCGGGTCCAGATCAACCGCGGCTTCCGGGTGGAGTACAACTCCGCCCTCGGCCCCTACAAGGGCGGCCTGCGGTTCCACCCCTCGGTCTATCTGGGCATCGTGAAGTTCCTCGGCTTCGAGCAGATCTTCAAGAACGCCCTGACGGGCATGCCGATCGGCGGCGGCAAGGGAGGCGCCGACTTCGACCCGCGCGGCCGCTCCGACGCCGAGGTCATGCGCTTCTGCCAGTCCTTCATGACGGAGCTCTACCGCCACATCGGTGAGTACACCGACGTGCCCGCGGGCGACATCGGCGTGGGAGGCCGCGAGATCGGCTACCTCTTCGGCCAGTACAAGCGCATCACCAACCGCTACGAGTCCGGGGTGCTCACTGGCAAGGGCCTCGGCTGGGGCGGCTCCCTCGTGCGCCCCGAAGCCACCGGCTTCGGCACCGTCCTGTTCGCCAACGAGATGGCCGCCTCGCGCGGCGGCGGCTTCGAGGGACGCCGCGTGGTGGTCTCCGGCTCCGGCAACGTGGCGATCTACGCCATCGCCAAGGCGCAGCAGCTCGGCGGCAAGGTGGTGGCCTGTTCGGACTCGAACGGCTACGTCGTGGACGAGGCGGGGATCGATGTCGGGCTCGTCCGGCAGATCAAGGAGGTCGAGCGCGGCCGGCTCAAGGAGTACGCCGAGCGGTGCGGGCCGGGCGTCCACTATGTCGACGGAGGGAGCGTGTGGGACGTCGACGCGGAGATCGCCCTGCCGTGCGCAACCCAGAACGAGCTGGATGAGGCCGCCGCGGTGCGCCTCGTCCGGGCCGGCGTGAAGGTGGTCGCCGAGGGCGCCAACATGCCCTGCACCCCGGAGGCCGTCGCGGTGTTCCAGAAGGCCGGTGTGCTCTTCGCCCCCGGCAAGGCGGCCAACGCCGGCGGCGTGGCCACGTCCGCGCTCGAGATGCAGCAGAACGCGAGCCGCGACTCGTGGTCCTTCGAGTACACGGAGCAGCGCCTCGCCGAGATCATGGTGGGCATCCACGACCGCTGCGCCGAGACGGCCGAGGAGTACGGCGAGCCGGGCAACTACGTGCTCGGTGCGAACATCGCCGGATTCGTCAAGGTCGCCGAGGCCATGCTCGCCCTGGGCCTCGTCTGATCTCCCGTCCCCTCAACGCCGCATCAGGACCTGCCGGAAACATCGGAGTATTACGGCCTGTCCTGATGCGGCGTTTGGCGACGGCGGACCGTACCGGCTAGCCTGAGCGCATGTTCAAGCGTTGGTATGCGTATTTTGCGTTGGCTCTGGAGGGCCAAGCGTAGAGTTTCGCGTACCGACTTCCAGAGCCAACAGGGCAGGGACCTCACGGTCCTTGCCCTTTGCCATACCAACGGCAGGCTCTGGACCCCGCGGGGCCTGCAGATGAAGGACAGGACCCCATGAATCCCCAGCCCGCCGCTCCGACCGCCAGCTCCGCCTCGGCCAGCTCGGCCACCGGCAACCTCCGCGTCGCCGAGTTCACCGCGCTCCCGTCCCCCGGCGAGGTCCTGGACGAGCTGCCCCTCTCCGACAGCGCCGCCCGGACCGTGGCCCGCGCCCGGGACGAGGTGCGCGCCATCATGGACGGGCTCGACGACCGCCTCCTCGTGATCGTGGGACCCTGCTCCATCCACGATCCCGAGGCCGGCCTCGACTACGCGCGGCGACTGGCCGGCGTCGCCCGCGAGCACCGCGAGGACCTGCTCGTGGTGATGCGCACGTACTTCGAGAAGCCCCGCACCACGGTGGGCTGGAAGGGCCTGATCAACGACCCGCATCTGGACGGCAGCCACGACATCCCCGCCGGGCTCCGGACCGCGCGGCGCTTCCTCCTCGACGTCCTCGCGCTCGGCCTGCCCACGGCCACCGAGTTCCTCGAGCCCATCAGCCCGCAGTACACCGCCGACGCGATCGTCTGGGGCGCGATCGGGGCCCGCACCACCGAGAGCCAGATCCACCGCCAGCTCGTCTCCGGCCTCTCGATGCCGGTCGGCTTCAAGAACGGCACGGACGGCGGGCTCGGGGTCGCCGTCGACGCCTGCGGGGCCGCTGCTGCCGCGCAGGCCTTCCTCGGGATCGACGACGGAGGCCGCGCCGCCCTCGTGGAGACCGCCGGCAACCCGGACACCCACCTCATCCTCCGTGGGGGAACCGCCGGACCGAACTACGGCGCCGAGCACGTCGCCGCGGCCTCGGCGCGGATGGCCGGCAAGGGCCTCAACCCGCGTCTCATCGTGGACGCGAGCCACGCCAACAGCGGCAAGGACCACCACCGCCAGGCCGAGGTGGCCCTCGAGATCGGCGCGGAGCTCGCCGCGGGCGGGGACGCGGCCGGGGCCGTGGCCGGCGTCATGCTCGAGAGCTTCCTCGTGGGCGGGGCCCAGCCGCTCGACGTCGCCGAGTTCGCTGCCGGCCGTGCGCAGCTCGCCTACGGGCAGAGCGTCACGGACAAGTGCATGGAGTGGGAGGTCACCGAGCAGGTCCTCGACCACCTTGCGGGAGCGGTTCGGGCCCGGCGCGTTCCCAAGGGCCACTCCAGCAACTAGAGTTGTTTGTATGTCTGATTTCTCCTCGTCGCGGTTCCTCACAGTCGCTGAGGTCGCGGAGATGATGCGGGTGTCGAAGATGACGGTCTACCGTCTGGTGCACTCGGGGGAGATGCCTGCCGTGCGCTTCGGCCGCTCCTACCGGGTTCCCGAGGCGGCGGTCGAGCAGTACCTGGAGAACTCGGTCGTGGACGGCAGGACCGAGTCGGCCTGACGGGTACGGTATCCTGTTCAGGAACGTTTCACGTCACGTCACCAGCAGTTGGTTGAACGGCGCCCTTGTGCGCGACCCGGCCAGCAGCCCGGGGCACCAACTACGGTAAGGAACTTTTCATGGGTTCGGTTATCAAGAAGCGCCGCAAGCGCATGGCCAAGAAGAAGCACCGCAAGCTGCTTCGCAAGACTCGTCACCAGCGCCGCAACAAGAAGTAGGCGCGCCGCCCCTTCAGGGGCGATGGTGGGTGAGGCCCGTTCCCTGTGTGGGAGCGGGCCTCACATGCGTCCGGGCCACATTCTTCCCGCGGGGTGACCTTGGGCGTCTGCGGGGTGACGCCGGGCGGCTGCGGGCTGACCTCGCGCTAGCGGCGGAAGCGGGCGTAGCCGCGCCAGAGCCCGTACAGCGCGCCGCCGACGGTGGCCGCCTTGAGCCCGAGCGTGGCGGCCCGGCGCCCGGCGCGGAAGTCGTAGATGGGCCAATTGTGCGCATTCGCGTGCGAACGCAGCCGCGCGTCGGGGTTGATGGCCACAGGGTGGCCCACGAGCGTCAGCAGCGGGATGTCGTTGTGCGAGTCCGAGTAGGCCCAGCAGCGCTCGAGGTCGAGGCCCTCCCGCTCGGCGAGCTCTGAGGCCGCCGCGGCCTTGGCCTTCCCATGCAGGATCTCGCCCACGAGGCGGCCGGTGTAGGCGCCGTCCTCGATCTCGCCCACCGTTCCCAGCGCCCCGGTGAGCCCCAGCCTGTCGGCGATCACGGAGGCAACCTCGATGGGCGTCGCCGTCACAAGCCACACGCGCCGGCCCACGCGCAGGTGCTGCTCGGCGAGGGCCTTGGTGCCCGGCCAGATGCGCGACTCGATGAACTCGTCGTAGACCTCGTGGCCGATCGTCTCGACGTCGACCGCGAGGATCCCGGCGCCGAGCGCCAGCGCGGAGGCCTCGATGGAGCGGACGTCCTCGAGGCTCTCGCCGCGGAACAGGAACGCGAGGTGCTTCCAGGCGAAGCCGGCCGCGTCGCGCAGGGTGAAGGCGCCGCGCTCGTACATCTTCCGGGCCACGTGGAAGAGGCTGGCGCCCTTCATGAGGGTGTTGTCCACGTCGAAGAAGGCCGCCTCGCCCGGGCGCCCCACGGGCGCCGGGCGCGCTGGATCCAGCGCCTTCTTCTCTGCGGGCATGGTCCGAGTCTAGCGATTCACAGCTCGGCCACAGCCGCGCGCTACCGTGGAGGCATGCGCATCCCCGAGATCGTCCTCGTGACGAAGAGCCAGTGCCACCTGTGCGAAGCCGCCAGGGATGTGGTCGGACGGGTGGCGTCGGACGCCGGCCTCGGCTGGGAGGAGCGCAGCATCGACCACGACCCCGCCCTGCGCGACCGGTTCGCCGAGGAGGTGCCGGTAGTGCTCGTGGACGGCGTCCAACGGGACTTCTGGCGGATCAACGAGGCCCGGCTGCGGCGCACCGTCGACGCGGCCCGTCAGGGCTGACCGCCGGCGCGCGGCCGAGGCCTGCGGCCCTTTTGGTGCCCGGGCCGCCCCGGTCCTAGAGTGAATGGGGCCGCCGCGACGGCGGCGTCCGAGCGTAGAGCCCGCACGCGCGTGGCCCGCGAGGGAATGAGGTGGCAGTGGCAGGACGGTCCCAGTCGGGAAGCCGAGGCGCCGCGCCCGCGACCGACGGGAAGCAGCTGCCGCCCGCAGTCGTCTCCCGCCTGACCGTCTACCTGCGTGCCCTCAACTCGTTCCTCGCGGACGGCGTGGACCGGGTCTCCTCGGACGCGCTGGCCGAGGCGTCCGGGGTCAGCTCCGCGACCCTGCGCAAGGACCTCTCGCAGCTCGGCTCCTACGGCACCCGCGGCGTGGGGTACGAGGTCGAGAACCTGCGCCAGCACCTCTCCGTGGCCCTTGGCCTGACGCGCGACTGGCGCGTCGCGATCGTGGGCGCCGGCAACCTCGGCCGCGCCCTGGCCCGGTACGGCGGCTTCGGCACGCGCGGCTTCGATGTCGTCGCGCTGCTCGACACCGACCCGCAGATCATCGGCAACGAGATCGGCTGGCTCCGCATCTCCGACGCCGCCAACCTGGAGGCCGTCTTCCAGCGCACCCGCGCGAACATGGCTGTCCTCGCCCTCCCGGCGTCCGTGGCCCAGGAGGTGTGCGACCGCGTCGTCGCCGTGGGCGTCCGCAGCATCCTCAGCTTTGCGCCCACCATCCTGCAGGTCCCGCCCGGGGTGACGCTGCGGAAGGTGGACATGGCCACCGAACTCCAGATCCTCGCCTACCACGCACAGCGCGGAGAGGCCGGCGGGGAGACGGGCACGCCTTCAGACCCCGATCCGTCGTACGACGACGTTCCGCACCCGGGCGGGCAGCCCGCCTGAGGCGGGGGGCCGCCGTCGTGCGCCAGCGCCCGCTGGGCCCGGAGGGTCAGCGGAGGTAGCCGCCGCCGAGCTTCGCTGCCCGGCGGGCGGCGATGTACTGGCTCGAGGGCCGCAGCCACGTGAGCACCGCCGCGGCGATGTACAGCGCTCCCGAGAGGAACGAGAGGACGTAGACGAAGGCCGGCATCGGGAATGCGCCCGCGGTGGGCAGGACCGCGGAGAGCGCAAGGTTGCTGACATAGCCGAGCACCGAGAGGCCCGCGAACACCGTGAGCAGGATCCGCACCCAGTTCATCCCGGCCCGGATCCCGAGCGCGATCAGCACGGTGACGGCCACTCCGACGAGGGCGGAGACCCACAGGGCGGGGGTCATGATGGCCGTGAACTGGCTGGCGAAGGCGGCCGCGTTGGCCCGGTTGGCCCGGGTGGTGGCCTGCATCAGGCTGGTGTGCATGTAGGTGCCCATCCAGTCCAGGATCGCCGGGATGCCGGCCAGCGGCGCGATGGAGCTCGCGACGAGGAACCAGGCGGCGAGGGTGATGGTGAGCGGCCGCGCGATCCCGACGGCCGGCATTCCAGGGAAGGAGCCGCTGGGCAGCTGGCTCGGCCACGGCCCCTGGTATGAGCCTTGGGGCGGGGGAGGACCGTAGGCGGGCGCTCCGCCGGGCTGCGGCGTGCCCTGGTAGGCCGGGGGGCCCGGCTGGTAGGCCGGCGGACCGGGCTGGTACGGGGGCGGCGTGGGCTGCTGGCTCATGGCGTCACTGTCCGTAGGGATTGCCGAAGGTCGGTCCCTTCGGGGGCGTGTAGGGATTGGCGAACTGGTTCTGGGCGGTGAGGAAGGCCGTCACCGCGGGCCTGAACAGGAGCACGATCGATGCGACTGCGAGGCCGATCGTGATGAGGGAGAACACGCCGCCCGCGAGGAAGGCGCCGAGGGTGAGGCAGAGGAAGACGGTGCCGAGGGTCCGGGCCCACTTGCGTCCCCGCATCAGGAAGACCCCGCACAGCACGAGCACGACGGCGTTGACCACGACTCCTGCCATGGCGAGCCACACGAACGTGCTGATGATCTGGCGGAACTGCTCGAAGGTGATGCCCGACGAGGCGCCGCCCGCGTCGTTGAAGAGGGTCCGGAGGGCGGACGTCGGCGTGTTCAGGGTGACAAGCGTGGCGAAGAGGCCGATGACGACCTCGGCGGCCGCCGTGATGAAGACCAGCAGCGAAGCCCGGCGCACCGCCGTGCGCTGCGCGTCAGGGCCGGGAGCGGGAGTGCCATAGCCC
Organism: Sinomonas soli; assembly: GCF_054782415.1. Taxonomy (NCBI): domain Bacteria; kingdom Bacillati; phylum Actinomycetota; class Actinomycetes; order Micrococcales; family Micrococcaceae; genus Sinomonas; species Sinomonas soli. The sequence goes on from NZ_BAAGSN010000020.1 coordinate 141,837, forward strand.
TGGGGCCCGTAGCCAGGGGCACCGTACCCCTGAGGCCCATAGCCCTGGGCGCCGTAGCCCGGGGCACCGGGCTGCTGCCACGCCTGTCCGTAGGCCGGCGGCTGCTGCTGGCCGTACGTTGGGGGCTGCTGCTGTCCGTAGGCCGGCGGCTGCTGCTGGCCGTACGTTGGCGGCTGCTGCTGCGCCTCCCCATATCCGGGAGCGTACTGTCCGTACTTCGGGGCGGGCCGTCCGGGCCCGGGCTGCGCCTGGCCCTGCCCCGCCTGGCCCTGCCCCGCCTGGCCCTGCCCCGCCTGGCCCTGGCCAGCCTGCTCGGGCCCGGGCTGCTGATCCCCGTGGTGCTGCTCGGCGCCGTTCGGGGGGACAGGGGGCGTGCTCATGCGGGTCCAATCGTTGAAGGTGGCCCGACGGGGTAACGGCTACGCGCCCCCGCCGCGTTGACCCCACTGTAACGCCAGAGGGCACCGGCCCGGCACCCCTCCCTGATGTCAGTGAGGGCGTGCCGCGCGCGGCGGCCCTGCTGCACGGTCAGCCCACGCAGGGCTGCGGTCAGCTGGTCGTTTCCTCCACCGTTGCCGCCGCGATGACGGCAAGGCTTTCGGCGATGCTCAGCAGCGCCGTGGTGCGCGCCTGCTCGAGGCGTCCCGCAATCTCAGCGGAGCTGGTGCCCTCCTTCTGGGACGCTTCGAAGAAGGCGAAGGCCAGTTCGAGCGGCTCATGTGCCATGGTCGGGTTCCCTTCATCCGCGTCGGCGAACCCCCCGGGCCCCTCGCCCGGGGATACCCACGTGACCTACCCGCGGGCCGGAGTCTCAACCCTTCTGCAGGCGGACGGCCAAGCCCGCGGGCCGGCGGCCCGGTACGTGATGGCCTAGGGGAAGATCCGCAGTGAGGTGTCCCAGTTGAAGTTCTCGTGGGCGGGGCTGACCTGGAGGCCGAAGACCAGGAGCATGAACGCCTCCAGCTCGCGCGAGCGGCGCAGCGGTCCTGCATCGATCGGCCGCATCCCAGCCTTGGCGACCAGCGCGCTCACCTTCTCCTTGGCCGTCTCCGAGTCTCCCGCGATGAAGACGTCCAGATGCTGGCCACCCGCCGAACCGGCCTCCAGGGTCGCGGCGAAGACGGTGTTGAAGGCCTTGACCACCTCGGCGCGGCCCCGGACCATCGCGGCGACCTCTTCCGCCGCCGACGTCCCCGCTGGCGTGAGGAGGCCGTCGAAGGTCGCGACGTCCACGGGGTTCGCGATGTCCACGACCACACGCCCGTCCACCGCGTCGCCGAGCTCGCGCACCACATTGGCAGCCTCCCTGTAGGGGACGGCCAGGATGACCAGGCCGCCTTCGACGGGGGCGCCGATGACCCCGCCGCTGGCGCCGGCGCCGAGCGACTCGACGAGGTCGCGGGTCTGGCTCCCGTCGCGGCCCAGGATCTGGACGGCACGCCCCGCGCGCAGAGCCGTCTGCGCGAGTCCTCGGGCCATCCTTCCGCTGCCGATGATCGTGACCTCAGCGCTCACGTCTGCCTCCTCGATCGCTGGCCTGATGCCACCGAGGGTAGATCCGTGCCGATCCGCCTGATAGGGCCTTAGGCCACCCGCACAAGAGCGCCCGCGGACCTACGCCGCCGCTGGGGCAACGGGCCGTCAGGCCCTTCGACTCTGGCCCGCTCGGGGGCCGCGTCAGAGAGTGGGAGACGGGGATCCCGGCGCCAGGAGGAGCGGATCATGCCTCGGACAGCAGTGGTGACCGGGTCGGCGTCGGGCATCGGCAGGGCAACCCGGGATCTGCTCGCCCAGCGGGGCGAGACCGTCGTCGGCGTCGACATCCACGACGCCGAGGTGGTCGCCGACCTCTCGGGACCCCAAGGCCGGGCTGCCCTGGCCGAGGGCGTGCGCCGGCTCAGCGGCGGCCGGATCGACTCCGTGTACGCCGTCGCGGGGCTGGCGGTCCCGGCCCCCGCCACCGTCGCCGTCAACTACTTCGGGACCCTCGCCACGCTCGCAGGACTCCGACCACTGCTGGCCGGATCGCCATCGCCGAGGGCTGTGCTGGTGTCCTCGATGGCTGCGCTGCTGCCGAGCGACGCCGAACTGGTCTCGCTGCTCACCGCCGAGGACGAACCGGCGGCGCTCGCGCGTGCAGAGGTCCTCGCCAAGGCCCCCGAGACAACCGGCGGCCTGATCTACTCCTCGACCAAGCTCGCGCTCTCGCGCTGGGTCCGCCGGCAGGCGGCATCGCCGGAGTGGGCCGGCGCCGGGATCCCCCTCAACGCCGTCGCCCCGGGGATCATCGCCACGCCCATGACGGCCGCGATGATCTCCACGGACGAGCAGCGGCAGGCGCTGCTCGAGACGGTCCCGATGCCCCTGAATGGCATCGCCGAGCCGGTCGTCGTGGCCCGTGCCCTGGCGTGGCTCGGAGGCGAGGAGAACACCCACCTCTGCGGCCAGATCGTCTACGTCGACGGCGGAAGCGACGCCGTCATCCGCGGCGACGCCGTCTGGTGAGCCCCGGGAAGGAAGAAAGGGAAGGAAGAGCAATGAAGACATGGAGCCGGTGGGAGGACTACGTCGCGGGCGTCTGCGGCCTCTACGCCGCGGTGGCGGTCCTGTGGACTGCGCAGACGGCCGGCTCGAGGACCCTCATGCTGGTCTTCGGCATCCTGCTGGTCGTCGCAGCGGCGCTGAACCTGTCGATGCCCGGCACACCGTGGCTCGAGTACGCGCAGTGCGCCCTGGGCGTGCTGCTCTTCGCCTCGCCCTGGATGGGCGCCTACTCCGACCACACCGGCGCGGCCTGGACGTCCTGGATCACCGGGATCGTCGCAGCCGGGGTGACGGCGGCCGCCGTCCGGCCAGCCATGGAAGCCCACCACCGGACGATGCCCTCCCACTGAGGCGCACCGAACCATAGGGCTCTGCCGCGGGCCGGGCCGGGGGAGATGGAGGGAGCATGGGCGGACGGGCCCCGCTGCAGGGACGGGTGGCCGTGGTCACCGGATCGACGCGGGGCCTGGGGCTCGCGATGGCGCGGCTGCTGGGCCGCCACGGTGCCACGGTGGTGCTCGCGTCCAGATCGGACGACGACGTCCGGGGCGCCGTGGACATCCTGCGGGCGGAGGGCCTCACGGTGCACGGGCGCCGCTGCGACACGGGCGCCATGGTGGACGTCGAGGCACTGCGGGATGAGGCCCTCGCCCACGGCACGCTCGACATCTGGGTGAACAACGCCGGCACCTCAGGCGTCTACGGTCCCACCGCCTCCACGCCGCCGGAGGACTTCGAGAGAGTGGTCCGCACGAACATCCTCGGGACCTTCCACGGCGCCCGGACTGCCCTGCCCGTGTTCCTCGCCCAGGGCCACGGCGACCTCGTCAACCTCTACGGTCAGGGCGACCGCGGGCCGGTGGCGCTGCAGAACGCCTACGCCTCGTCCAAGGGCTGGGTCCGGCAGTTCACGGAGACGCTGCAGCGGGAGACCACGGGCACCGGGGTGCGGGTCCACGGGTTCAACCCCGGCCTCGTCATGACGGACCTGCTGGGCCGCGTCACCGCCCAGCGCGGCTATGAGCAGCGTCTGGGGGCGCTGCAGGTCGTCGTGGGCCTGTGGGGACAGGCTCCCGACGACGCCGCGCGCCCCCTGCTCCGCCTCGTCACCACGGAGGCCCCCGAGTTCCGGGACCTCCGCGGGCCGACGCTGGTGGCCCGCGGACTGCGCAGCCTCATGACAGGGCGCCTCCGCAGGGCCAGCCGTATGCCGCTCGCGGTCACCGTCGTGGACGGGGGCCCGCAGGCCCGATCGCCGCGGGCCTGATCCCCTCAGGCCCGGGCAGTCATTCCGGACTCCGGAGGATCAGGCCTGGGGCGCGATGAACGCGAGGTCCAGGGAGATCACGACCTTGTCGGAGACGAGGACGCCGCCGGCCTCGAGGACCGCGTTCCAGGTCAGGCCGAAGTCCTTGCGGGAGATCGTCGTCTCACCGGAGAGGCCAGCGCGGGTGGCGCCGAAGGGGTCGACGGCCACGCCGTTGAACTCGGTCTCGATGGTGACGGGCCGGGTGACGCCCTTGATCGTGAGGCTGCCGGTGACGTCGAACTCGTCACCCTTCGCCTCGATGGAGGTGGCCTCGAAGGTCATCTCCGGGAAGTTCTCCACGTCGAAGAAGTCGGGGCCCTTGACGTGGCCGTCGCGGTTGGCGTCGCCGGAGTCGAAGGACGCGGTCTTGACGACGGCGGTGGCTGTGGTGTCCGCGGCGGTTGAGCCGACCGACACCGTGGCGGTGGCCTCGTTGAAGCGGCCGCGCACCTTGGAGATGCCGGCGTGGCGGACGGTGAAGCCGATCTCGCTGTGCGAGCCGTCGAGGGTCCAGGTTCCGGTGGTGAGGCCGTGGGGCAGAGTCACTGTGGTTCCTCCTGAGTAGGTGTGCCGGAGCACATTTGATTGAAGCGTCAACTAACCGCTGATTCCATGAAAACATGCAGATGCATGGACCGCAAGCGCCTGTGGCCCACGTTACACAGGGAACTCTAGGGTGGGCGTGATAGTTCTACCCTTTGTAGAATCTCGGGCAGGGCCGTCTCCTGCGATTTCACGGCCGCCCACCACGTTTGAGAAACTGGAGCCATGCCCTCTTCGACCGTCCATCTGCTGCGCCACGGCGAGGTGTACAACCCTGCCGGCGTGCTCTACGGCCGGCTGCCGGACTTCCACCTGTCCGAGCGCGGCCGCCAGATGGCCAACACGGTCGCCTCCCACTTCGCCCAGCGTGCGCTCGACGGCGCGCGGGTGGTCCTGCTCGCGGCCTCGCCCCTGACCCGGGCCCAGGAGACCGCGGAGCCGAGCGCCAAGGTGCTCAACCTCGCCGTCCGGACCGAGCCGCGCATCATAGAGGCGGAGAACCACTTCGAGGGGCTCAGGGTCACCCCGCGCGAGCTCCTCAAGCCCAAGCACTGGCCCTACCTCGTGAACCCCCTCCGGCCCTCCTGGGGCGAGCCCTACGAGGCCCAGGCGGCCCGGGTCCTCGAGGCCGCACGTGACGCAGCCCGCGGGGCCGCCGAGCTGGGCGGCGAGGGTGCCGAGGCCATCCTCGTGGCGCACCAGCTGCCCATCTGGCTGGCCCGCCTGAAGGCCGAGGGCAGGCCCCTGCCCCACGATCCGCGCAAGCGCGAGTGCACGCTCGCCTCGCTGACCTCCCTCACGATCGACACCCTCACGGGTGCCGTGACCTCCGTCCGCTACACCGAGCCCGCCGCCCGGCTGCTGCCGGGCGCGGCCACGACCCCGGGGGCCTGAATGCCCCAGGAGCACCAGATGTCCCGTGCCGAGCTGCCCCTCGGGGCCGCCGCCCCCGCCACCTCGATCCGTCCGACGCGCCGCCGGATGCTCGCCGCGGCGGCCGCCGCGGCGGCCCTGCTCGTCGCCGCGCTCTCGGGCTGCGCGGCGTCCGACCCGCTCGCCCAGCAGGCGCGCGCGGGGGACAACAAGAACTACGTGGCCGGCGACGGCTCGGTGACGGAGTACGCGAAGGACACGCGCAAGCCCCCGGTCGACTTCGACGGCACGCTCTACGACGGCACGAAGGTCAGCTCCAAGGACCTCGCCGGGCACGTGACGGTGCTGAACTTCTGGTTCGCCGCGTGTGCCCCGTGCCGCCTCGAGGCGCCCGAGCTCGAGGCGCTGCACACCGAGTTCAAGCCGCAGGGTGTGGCCTTCTACGGCGTCAACCTGCGCGACGAGAAGGGCACGGCGCAGGCCTTCGAGCAGAGCTTCAAGCTCACCTATCCGAGTTTCAACGACAAGGACGGCCAGGTGCTGCTGGCCATGTCCGGCGCCGTCCCGCCCGGGGCCGTGCCCACCACGATCGTGCTGGACAAGCAGGGGCGGGTGGCCTCGCGCGTGCTCGGCCAGCTCGACAAGAGCACGCTCAAGGCCCTCATCACCTCCGCGGCGGCCGAGTAGTGGGCGGGATCTTCAGCGACACCGTCCTCAACGGCTCCCTCCTGCTCGCGCTGCCCGTGGCCCTGCTCGCGGGCGTCGTCTCGTTCCTCTCGCCGTGCGTCCTGCCGCTCGTGCCCGGCTACCTCGGGTACGTCACCGGGCTGACGGGCGTCGACCTGGCCAAGCAGCGCCGCGGCCGCATGGTCGCCGGCATCGGCCTGTTCGTGCTCGGCTTCACCGTGGTCTTCGTCGCGACCGGCGCGGTGTTCGGCCAGCTCGGCTCGTGGCTCGCCATCTCCTCCGGATGGCTCACGCGCGTGCTCGGGATCGTCGTGGTGCTCATGGGGATCGTCTTCATGGGCGGCCTCGGCATCTTCCAGCGGGAGGCGCGCGTCCACGCCCGACCGCCCGCCGGCCTCTGGGGCGCACCGCTCCTGGGCATCACGTTCGGCCTCGGCTGGGTCCCCTGCATCGGGCCGACCCTCGCGGCCGTGCAGGTCCTCGCCTTCTCGGACGGCCCGAGCGCGTACAAGGGCGCCCTGCTGACGTTCTTCTACTGCCTCGGGCTGGGTGTGCCGTTCCTGCTCATTGCCCTGGGCCTGCGCCGCGGCCTCGGGGCCATGGCGTTCTTCAAGAAGCACCGCCGCGCCCTCCAGGGGGCCGGCGGCGGCCTGCTGATCCTCGTCGGAGTCCTCATGGTCTCCGGGGTGTGGACCTACTGGATCAGCCAGCTGCAGATCTGGATCGGAACCGTGGAGCTGCCCGTCTGATGAGTGAGACGAAGTCAAAGCCTGAGACCCAGGACAAGAAGAACCCGAAGCCCGCCAAGGGCCGCAAGGGCAGGCAGGCCGCGCGCACCGACGTCGCCCTGCCCGCCTTGGGGGTGGTGGGCATGCTCCGCTGGGCCTGGACCCAGCTGACGAGCATGCGCACGGCGCTCTTCCTCCTCCTGCTCCTCGCCGTCGCCGCCGTTCCCGGATCGCTGTTCCCCCAGCGGCCCACGAACCCGGCCGTCGTGACCCAGTACCTCAAGGACCACGCCGACTACGGACCCCTCCTGGACAAGCTCCAGATGTTCGACGTCTACTCCTCCGTCTGGTTCTCGGCCATCTACCTGCTGCTATTCATCTCGCTGATCGGCTGCGTCGTCCCGCGGGCGATCGCCCACTGGAAGTCCTGGCGCTCCAAGCCGCCGCGCACCCCCGCGCGGCTGTCCCGCCTGCCGGTCTACGGCACGCTCGTGGTCCCGGCCGCGCGCGGCCTCGCGGCCGCCGATGCCGCCGAGCAGGCCGCGGCCCTCCTGAAGAAGCGCGGCTACCGCGTCGACCTCCGCCCTGCCGCGCCCGAGACCGAGGTGACGGACGCGCCCGACGGCGGTGCTCGCCGTCGGGCGTCCGCGTTCCACTCCGTGGGGGCCGAGAAGGGCTACCTCAAGGAGTTCGGCAACCTCTGCTTCCACTCCGGGCTCGTGGGCGTGCTCGTCTCGGTGGCGATCGGCGGCCTGTTCGGCTACAGCGGCCAGCGCACCCTGATTGAGGGCGAGTCGTTCGTCAACACCCTCGTCGGGTACGACACGTTCAACCCGGGCACCGACTTCCAGTCCAGCTGGCTTGCCCCGTACTCGCTCCGTCTGGACAAGTTCGACGTCCGCTACGACCGCGAGTCGGTCAAGCAGTTCGGCCAGCCGCTCGACTTCACCGCGCACGTGACCACGCGGGACTCGCCGGGCGATCCCGAACGGCAGCAGGACCTCAAGGTCAACGACCCGATCTCGATCGGGGCCACGGACGTCTACCTCGTCGGCAACGGCTACGCGCCGGTGGTGACCGTCCGCGGCGGCGACGGGAAGGTGGCCTTCCAGGGCCCCGTCCCGGCCATCCCGACCGACGCCGTCTACACCTCGACGGTCGTCATCAAGGTCCCCGACGCCAAGCCCACCCAGCTCGGCTTCGTGGGATTCTTCCTCCCGACCGCCGAGAAGGGCGCGAACAACGTCGCCTTCAGCGCCGACCCCGATCCGCTCAACGTCCAGCTCAACCTGAACTCGTACGTGGGCGACCTCGGGCTCGACAAGGGCAAGCCCCAGAACGTCTACGCGCTCGACGTCGCCAAGCTGACCCAGGTCAACGGCCGCGACAAGCCCGCCGGGGGCATCGTGCTGGGTGCGGGCCAGTCCTACAGCCTGCCGAATGGGCAGGGGTCGATCAGCTTCGACGGCCTCAAGCGCTACGTTGCCCTCGACATCCACCACAACCCGGGACAGGAATGGGCCCTAGGCTTCGCCCTGTTCTCCCTGGCCGGACTCATCTGCTCCCTCTTCCTGACCCGGCGGCGCCTGTGGGTGCGGGTGGGCCAGCACGAGGACGGGCGCACCATGATCGAGTACGGCCTCCTCACCCGCGGCGAGGACCACGGCGGCCTGGCCGCCGAGGGCCGGGCCGTGCGCGCCGCGCTCGCCAAGGCCTGGGACGTTCCCGGCGAGGACCCGGGGGCGCAGACTGGGAACGCGAAGACCACGTCGGCCAGCAACACCACGTCGGCAAGTACAACTACGTCGGCCAGTACAACCACCTCGGCCAGTACTCAGAAGGACGCCTGATGCCGCAGATCAATTTCACTCTCGGTGCGTACAGCGAGCTGTTCATGCTGCTTGCCGCCGGAACATACGTCGTCGCGTTCCTCGCCTTCGCGTGGGACATGGCCACCAGCGGGAAGGTCGCCCAGCGCGACGCCGCCCTGCTGGCCGGAGAGAAGGCCCAGTCCGCCGCGAAGGCGGAGGCCAAGCAGGCCGTGCTCGCCGGCGCCGGCAGAGGCACCACGACGGTGGACAGCTCCGGCCCCGCGCCGTCGAAGGCCTCGGGCTCCGGGGTCGTGGAGGTGGCCGATGCCGACCTCAAGTACCGCTCGCGCCGCAAGGGCGCGCGCGTCGGTGTCGCCCTCAGCATCCTCGGCCTCCTGATCCACGCGGCCGGCGTGCTCAGCCGCGGCATCGCGGCCGGCAGGGTGCCGTGGGGCAACATGTACGAGTTCTGCACCACGGGCGCCTTCCTCGTCGTCGCGGTGTTCCTCGTGGTGCTCATCCGCCGGGACCTGCGCTTCCTCGGCACGTTCGTGCTCGGCCTCGCGGTGGTCATGATGGTGGCCGCGGCGGTCGCGTTCTACATCCCGGTGGGCCACCTCGTCCCCGCGCTGCAGAGCTACTGGCTCGTCATCCACGTCTCGATCGCCGTGCTCTCCTCGGCGCTGTTCACGCTGACGTTCTCGATGGCTGTCCTCCAGCTCATGCAGAGCCGCCGCGAGGCGAAGATTGCCGCGGGGGGCCTCGACACCGGGTCGTTCATGCGCCTCGTGCCGAGCTCGCTGACCCTCGAGGCGCTGTCCTACCGCATCAACACCATCGCCTTCGTGGGCTGGACGCTGACCGTGATGTTCGGCTCGATCTGGGCCGAGAAGGCCTGGGGCCGGTTCTGGGGCTGGGACACCAAGGAAGTCTGGAGCTTCGTGATCTGGGTCGTCTACGCGGCCTACCTCCACGCCCGCGCGACCCGCGGCTGGACGGGCGTCCGCGCCGCATGGCTCTCGATCGTCGGCTACCTGTGCGTCATCTTCAACTTCACGGTGGTGAACATCTACTTCTCCGGCCTGCACTCCTACGCGGGCGTCAGCGCCGGCTGACGGCCGGGAGAGCCGGCTGACCGTCGGGGGAGCGGACGCGGCGCTCAGAGTCCGCGGAGGAAGTCAGGGTCGTCGTCCGGTGCCATCGGGCGGCGGCCCTTTCCGTCCCTGCCGCGCGGCGGGGTGGTGCCCCGCGGCCGGCCGAAGGCGAACCACAGGATGGTGCCCACGGCGGGGAGCACCGAGATGAGGAACCAGAGCGTCTTCGAGATGCCACCCCGGACGGCGCGGCGATCACTGAGTGCGCAGTCGACCATGCCATACAGCCATGCGACCAGGACGATGAGCCAGGGCAGGACGCGGATCATAGGACCATTTTAGTAAACTCGTCCAGTGGCCTCCCTCAAGTACTTCCTGCTCCGTGCCGTCCTGTTCGTGGTGCCGTTCGCGGTGTTCATGGTGCTGCGCATCGGAGTGGTCCTCTCTGCTGTATACGCCGTGCTCATCGCCTTCGCGATCAACTTCCTGTTCCTGACGCGCCAGCGCAACGCCGCCGCCAGCGAGGTCCGCGATGTCTTCGGCGGCCGCAAGCAGGTGCGCACCAAGCGCGAGCTCGCGGACGCCGAGGTGGAAGACGCGCTTGACGACGCACAGCGCGCCGACGAGGACGCCGAGTACGACGACGCCGAGGGCACCGCCACCGAGCGCAACGACGCCGAGGGTACCGGGGTTCCCGCTGAGAGGGCAGCGGATGAGAACCGAGACCGGACGCTGCAGGACCGGAAGGCCCAGAGCCCCCAGAGCCCCAAGAACCCCCAGGACTCCCAGAACCCCGGTGGGGAGGGAACGGCCTCCTAGCCCTAGAACGGGGGCGGCGGGTCGCCCTCGGGATAGGTGATGTAGCGCCGGCCGGCGGGAGAGGTCCATTCGATCGTCCCCGGCGGTGCGAGATGCCGGCGCACTGCGGCCAGTGCCTCCGGGCGGCCCGGGCGGTCCGGACGGTCCGGACGGTCCGCCCCAGCCTTTGGGCGCCCGGGACCGTCCGCCCCAGCCTTCGGGCGCCCGATCTGCCGTGCCCTCCAGTGGCCCTCGCTCTTGAGCCGATGGTGCTCCCTGCACAGGAGGCCAAGGTTGTCGGTGTCGGTCTCGCCGCCGCTTGCCCACGGCATGGTGTGGTCGGCGTCGGTGGCTGTGGAGGGCCTGTCGCAACCGGGGAACCGGCACACCATGTCCCGGGCCCCGAGCTGGTGGCGCATGGCGGCGCTCGGCTGGTACCGCGTGCGCCCGAGCGCGAGCGGCGCGCCGGTCCCCGGATCGACCCACAGCCGGGTCCACGTGGCAGCACGTGCGGCCAGGAGGCGCGCCGCGTCGGGATCGAGGGGGCCGTAGCCGAGGATCTCCCCGGGAGCATCCCCCGAACCCTCAAGTGTGGCCAGCGGGACCGTGACGACGATCTGGGCCCCCGGGCCTGCGGCGGGCCGGAGGTCTGCCGCAGACACGCCACTGACGAGGTCCGCGAACACATCGGCCCGCAGCTGGGGGAGCGTACGGCTCTCGGAGGGGCCCTGCAGGGACCGCGCCATGCTTTCGAGGCGGGTGTCGATCGCGGCGGCGTCCTCGAGCGGCAGATAGGCCGTGAGCCAGCACATGGCGTCTCCTGCGGGCTCGATGTCCACCCGGCGGTGCTCGCGGGCCTTCGCCTTGCGGACGGCGAGAGGGTCGGCGGCGTGCCTCTCGGCCAGCCGCCGGAGCTTCCGGCCGAGGGCGCCGGGGCTGGGGATCCCGTCCGCGTCCGGGCTGCCATCAGGGCCGGTGGGGGCTGCGACGGCGACGGCCTCGGCGACAAAGGCGGCCAGCCTTTCCTGCGGGACCGGCGTCGCAGCGTCGAGGATCGTCCGCGCCCGGCGCTGGGGGACGAGCCCGGCGTGCATGGCCTCGAGCAGGGGGCGCCACGCTGGCCGGGAGAGCTCGAGCGCTTCGGCGACCATTCCCTTCGCCGTGCGGGCTGAGAGCTTCAGTGCTGCCGAGACCTCGGACGCTGCGATCGACGGCGCCCCGAGACGCCGGAAGGGATCATCTGACGAGCCGCCCACCGCTCGCGCCAGGGAGGCCAGAGTGACGATGCGTTCGGCGGCGCGGGCGGCGTCGTCGCGGTCGATCCGCTCCAGGCGGGCGATCAGGAGCTGGGCGGCCTCGGCCTCGATATCGGCCACGATTGCGGCAGGGGACGGGAGAGCGCCGCCAAGATCGGTGCCCTCGGAGAGCTTGCCGTGGGCTGGCCCGGCCGTTTCTCCGTCCGCTGCTGCTCCCGCTGCGAGGTCATCTGCGATGAGGGCCAGCAGGTCGGGGTCGGGGCACGGAGGAAGGACGCCTCGTCGACGGGTCGTCGCGGCGCTCCCACGCGCTGAGCAGCCAGGGCTCAGGCTCGACGGGGCCGCCGGCGGCGGCACGCTCCTCTTCGGCCTCGCGGATCGCCTCGAGTTCGAGGGCGGCCCACCACGGCCCGCCCTCCCCGGCGGGGCCGATGGCCCCAGGGCGATCCCCGAACCCCTGTCCGACTCCCATAGACAGATACTAGAACGTAGCTACGACATTTTTGGAGGCTCCAAATGGCCGCCGGCCGCGGCCACCCCAGACAGTCTAGAAGAGGGTCTTCAGCACCACGGCGACCGTGAAGAGCCCGGCGTAGCCGAGGTTGATGAAGCCGGTCTGCTGGAGGACCGGGATGAGGCGCGGACCCTTCTTCCCGCCGAGCATGAGCCACGATGGGGTGAGGCACGCCGGGACGAGCAGCAGCATGATCAGCATCCACGGGTTCCACGGCGCCAGCAGGAGGGGCCCGAGCACCGCCACTCCGAGCATCCAGACGTAGGCCCGCCGCGCACGGTAGTCGCCCAGACGCACGGCGAGGGTCCGCTTGCCCGCCGTCTCGTCCGTCGGGATGTCGCGGACGTTGTTGGCCATGAGGAGCCCATCCGCGATGAGGCCCGTGCCGACGGCCCCGATCCAGGACGCCGCACTGAGGGTCCCCGCCTGCGTGTACGTGGTGCCGAGCGTGGCCACGAGGCCGAAGAACACGAACACGAACACGTCGCCGAGTCCCAGATAGCCGTACGGGTTCTTGCCGCCGGTATAGCCCCAGGCCGCCGCGACGCATCCTGCACCGACGAGCAGCAGCCACCAGGCCTGCGAGATCACCACGAGGATGAGGCCGAACACCATGGCGGCCCCGAACGCGAGGAAGGCGGCGCGCTTGACCTGGGCGGGCGCCGCAGCCTTGGAGCCAGTGAGCCGGAAGGGCCCCACGCGGTCGTCGTCGGTGCCGCGGATCCCGTCGGAGTAGTCGTTCGCGTAGTTCACGCCGATCTGGAGCAGGACCGCGACGAGCGCGGCCAGCACGGCGTTGGCCGGCCTGAACGCCCCCAGGCCGTACGCAGCCGCGGTGCCGATCACCACGGGCGCGACGGCCATGGGTAGGGTTCGCGGCCGGGAGCCGGAGATCCATTGGGCGGGTGTTGCCACGGGCTGATTCCTCTGACGGTGGTGGGTGGGTGAAGGCTGAGGGGCGGCGGTGCGCTAGGGCCTGCGGTGCCTGGCGGCCAGGAGTTCGGTGAGGGCCCGGCGGTCCGGCTTCCCGTTCGGCAGGAGCGGGAGCGACTCGAGGGCCAGCCATGACTTCGGCGCGAGCCGGCCGAGCAGCTCCGCGGCCGCCGCACGGATGTCCTCCGGCACCGTTTCCTGCCCGGCCGGCCCTTCCGGCGCCGCGAGGACCACGGCAGCGGCGAGCGCCTGCCCCCACTCCGGATCGTCGACGCCGGCCACGAACGCCTCACGCACTCCCGGCAGGGCCTCGACAGCCGCCGCCACCCGAGCGGCGGAGGCCTTGACGCCGCCGGTGATGACGACGTCGTCTGCCCTCCCCAGAATCCGGAGGCGACCGTCGGGCGCGAACTCGCCCACGTCGGAGCTGAGGTACCACCGGCGGCCGTCCGGGTCGGTGCGGAAGTGCGCCTCGGTGCGCTCCGGGTCTCCGACGTACCCGGCGGCCACCACGTCTCCGCCGAGCCATACCCGGCCGTCCACGAGCTCGACGTCGACCCCGTCCAGCGGCACCCCGTCGTACACACAGCCGCCGCAGGTCTCCGCGGAGCCGTACGTCGTCACCACCCGCACCCCGGCCCCGCGGGCCCGGTCGAGAAGGTCCCGAGGCATCGCCGCGCCGCCCAGGAGCACGGCGTCGAAGCGGGTGAGGGCCGCGAGCACCCGGGGCGAGCCGTCGTCGAGCAGGCGGCGCAGCTGGGTTGGCACGAGGGAGGTGAGCCGGATCGGGTCGGTGAGGGCCTCCGCGGCGTCGGCGAAGGCCTCGGGCGTGAAGCCGCCCGAGAGGTCCATGGCCCAGGGCCGCGTTCCGGCGAACAGGGAGCGGACCAGGACCTGCACGCCAGCGACGTAGTCGAGGGGCAGCGCGAGCAGCCACTGGCCCTCGCCCCTGAGGCGCATCGCCGTGGCCGCCGAGGACGCCGCGAGGGCCTCGACGGTGAGGGCGGTCGCCTTGGGTTCTCCCGTCGAGCCGGATGTGCGGACCACGACCGCCGTGCCCTCCGGCAGCGCGGACCCGTTGCTGTGCCCCGCCAATCCGGGGCCGCCCGGTCCGAACTCGACCGCCGGGCCCTCGCCTGCGAGCGCGGCGGCGAGGGCTGAGAGCACGGGGTCCAGGTTCACGGTGTGGGGGCGCCTCTCGTTGGGGGGTCTCTGGCGGGGTGGTGCGGGGTCTCTGGCAGCCGTGCGCTCAGAAGTAGTACGGGAACGCGGACCAGTCCGGGTCGCGCTTCTGCAGGAACGCGTCGCGGCCCTCCACTGCCTCGTCCGTCATGTACGCCAGCCGCGTGGCCTCGCCCGCGAACACCTGCTGGCCCGCGAGGCCGTCGTCGGCCAGGTTGAACGCGAACTTGAGCATGCGGACGGCCTGGGGGGACTGCCGCGCGATGTCCGCTGCGTACTCGAGCGCGACCTCCTCGAGCCGCGCATGCTCCACCGCCTCGTTGACCGCGCCCATGGCCACCATGTCCTCGGCCGAGTACTCGCGGGCCAGGAAGAAGATCTCCCGAGCACGCTTCTGCCCGATCTGGCGCGCCAGCAGCGCCGAGCCGTAGCCGGCGTCGAACGAGCCCACCGTCGCGTCGGTCTGCTTGAACTTCCCGTGCTCGCGGGAGGCGATGGTGAGGTCGGAGACCACATGGAGGGAGTGGCCGCCGCCGGCAGCCCATCCGTTGACCACCGCGATGACCACCTTCGGCATGGTGCGCATGAGGCGCTGCACCTCCAGGATGTGGAGGCGCCCCGCGCGGGCCGGGTCGATCGTCTCGGCGGTCTCGCCGGAGGCGTACTGGTAGCCCGCGCGTCCGCGGATGCGCTGGTCGCCGCCGGAGCAGAACGCGTGGCCGCCGTCCCTAGGGGACGGCCCGTTGCCGGTGAGGAGGACGGTCGCGACGTCCGGCGTCATCCGGGCGTGGTCCATCGCGCGGTAGAGCTCGTCGACCGTGCCCGGCCGGAACGCGTTGCGCACCTCCGGCCGGTTGAACGCGATCCGCACCGTGGGCAGGTCACGGACGACGGCGCCGCTCCCGTCCCGCTCGACCTGCCGGTGGTAGGTGAGGTCCTCGAAGTCGAAGCCTTCGACCGCGCGCCACCGCGTGGGGTCGAAGATGTCGGAGACCTTCTCGGGCAGGGCGGGCTGCTCATTCGCGGAAGTGGTGGTCATGTGGAAAGAGTCTAGTCGGCGGCGCACGCGGGAGAGCCCTAGGGGCGCACAGGGCTGCGCCGAGGTGCATTGGGGTCCCAAAGGCCTATGCCGCGGGCGTTCCTGCGGCGGCTGGGCCCACCGAGGCCCGCTCGACGAGGTGAGCCCTCAGCGGCAGCTGTTCCGCAGGAACCCGGTGGCCGAGCCGACGCAGCAACGCCCGGGCGGCTTCGCGTCCCATATCGTAGACCGGCTGTGACACGACGGTGAGAGGCGGATCCACCAGCTCGGTCCAGGGAAAGTCGTCGTAGGCGACCACCGAGATGTCCTCGGGCACGCGAAGCCCCCGGCGCTTGATCTGGCTGAGCACGCCCAGAGCAATGCGGCTATCCGAGCAGACGATGGCGGTCGCCGGCTCAGGGCGGTCGAGGAGGTCTGCGCACGCGCCGGCGAGCGCGTGATCGGATGCAGCATTGAGCTTCACCAGACTCCGGTCCCACTCCGCCCCGGCCTCTTTGAACGCCCGCTCAATTCCGCCCACGCGGTCGGCGACGGGGGAGAGGCCGAGGTCCGTGCCCTGTTCGTACGGTTCCTCGACGCGAAGGCTCGAGACGTAGCCGACGCGACGATGGCCAGCGTCGAGGAGGAGCCGCCCCACGTGGAGGGCTGCGTCTGCGAAGTCGACGCGGACGGTGTCGAGGCTCCAGCCGCGGACGCCGCGGTCGAACAGGACGACGGCGCGATCGTGGGCGTGTGCAGAATCCAAGTGAGCGGCCTCGGTGCTCGAGCAGGGGGCGACGATGAGGCCGGCCACTCGCTGCTGCAGCAGTTCCTGGACGGCGCCGACCTCGGCACCCAGGTCTTCGTCCGTGTTCACGAGGACCACCGTGTACCCGGCCTCGCGCACCTCGTCAGAAATTCCGCGGAGCGCCAGCCCGAAGTGGGCGTTCTCGATGTCCCCGACCACAACCCCAATCGAGTTGGACCGCCCCGTGGTCATGCTCCGTGCAAGCTGGTTGGGCCTGTAGCCGAGCTCCTCGGCGGCCGAGACCACGACGGAGAGCACCTGCTCGCTGACCGCCCCGTAGCCGCCGAGCGCCCTCGCGGCCTGCGCCTTCGACACTCCCGCGGCCCGCGCCACATCCGCCACCGTCGCCTCGCGGACTCCTTGCTCTCGTTTCGTCACATGCCCATCCCATCGGGAAAAAGAGATTGACGCCACACTGTGGCGTAAGTACAGTCACATCATCCCCGAAGTTGAGACCGGTCTCAACCTCACCGTCCACCATTGAGACCGGTCTCACCAACAGAACGGAAGTCCTCTCATGCGGAGCATCAAAGCAGCGGCACTGGCGGCAGCGGCCGCACTCGCCCTCTCGCTGGCGGCCTGCGGCGGCTCGAGCAGCGCCTCGTCGACTGCGGCGTCGAACCCCTACGGCCTCATCGACCCCGGGCAGTTCCGCGTCGCGAGCGTCGGCGACTCCAAGCCCTATACGTTCACCGACTCCGCCGGGAAGTTCACCGGCTTCGACGTCGAGCTCTTCACTGACGTCGCCCACCGGGCCGGCATCGCCAACGTCGTCTTCACCGGCCAGGACTTCTCCGCGATCCTCCCCGCCGTCGCGAACGGGCAATTCGACGTCGGCGTCGCCGCGATCGGCATCACGGACAAGCGCAAGCAGACGGTCGACTTCTCCGATGGCTATCTCGCCGGCTACCTCACCGTCCTCACGACGAAGGCGTCGGGAGTCACGAGCGCTGATGCCGTCAAGGGGAAGCGGCTCGGCGTCGTGCAGGGCACCCTGCAGGAGACCTACGCCATGAAGAACTTCCCCGACTCGAACCTCGTCCGCTTCCCGGACAACAACGCGGCGGTCTCGGCCCTCAACTCGGGCACGATCGACGCCCACTTCCTCGACTACGAGGCCGCCAAGGACTACGTCGCGAAGTTCGGTCTCGTCGACGCGGCCGACATTCCGTCCTTCGACGCCCCTGCCGGCTTCGCCATTGCCAAGAACAAGCCTGCCCTCAAGGACGCGCTGAACAAGGCGCTCAAGGCCGCCATGGCCGACGGCACGTGGAAGCGCCTTTACCAGAAGTGGTTCCCGGGCTCGCCCATGCCGAAGCAGTACCTGCCCGCCTCCGACCAGTAACCGAGCAGAAAGCACCACGATGGATCTGTTCGATACCCTCACCAAGACCTTCTTCGACTTCCAGGCGATGGCCGATGTCCTGCCTCAGCTGTTGCAGGTCGGCCTCGTCAACACCCTCGTCATATCGATCGCGGCCACCGTCATCGGCTGCATCGTCGGGATGCTCGTGGCTCTCATGGGCATCTCGCCCTCGGCCTGGCTGCGATGGCCCGCCCGCGTCTACACCGATCTGTTCCGCGGACTTCCCGCCATCTTGACCATCCTCCTCATTGGCCAGGGCTTCGCACGTCTGAGCCAGCAGATCTTCGGGCCCAGCCCCTACCCGCTCGGCATCATCGCGCTGAGCCTGATCTCGGGCGCCTACATCGGGGAGATCTTCCGGGCCGGCATCCAGGCTGTCGACAAGGGCCAGCTCGAAGCCTGCCGGGCACTCGGGATGGGTTACGGGCCGGCCATGCGCCTGGTGGTCGTGCCCCAAGGCATCCGACGCGTGCTCCCCGCGCTCGTCAACCAGTTCATCTCGATCGTCAAGGACTCCAGCCTCGTGTACTTCCTGGGGCTGCTTGTCTCCGAGCGCGAGCTCTTCCGCGTCGGCCAGGACGCCGCGGTCCTGAGCGGGAACCTGTCCCCGCTGGTCCTCGCCGGCCTGTTCTACCTCATCGTCACCGTCCCGCTGACGCACCTGGTGAACTTCATCGACCAGCGTTTCCGCACCGGGCGGCGCAGAGCGGTCGCGCCCGTCTCCGGACTCCGAGAAGTCGCCGAGCTCGAGACGGTCGGCGCCCCAGCAGAGGAGGCACGCCCATGACCATCCCCGCGGCAGCCCGCCCAAGGACCAGGGACATCACCATGAACACCGAAGCATCACGATCGCCCGAAGCACCCCCAGCTGACCTGGCCCCCGCCTACAGCGGCGCCGGGCTCGACATCCGGGACCTCACCCTCGCCTATGGGGAGGTGGACGTGGTCCGCAGCATCAGCCTCCGCGTCGAGCCCGGAACGACGACCTGCGTGATCGGGCCCTCGGGCTCGGGCAAGTCGACGCTCCTCCGCGGCATCAACCGGTTGCACGAACCGAAGTCGGGGGACGTGCTCCTCGACGGGGTCTCGACCGTCGGCCAGCACCCCGACCAGCTGCGCCGGAAGATCGGCATGGTCTTCCAGCACTTCAACCTCTTTCCGGACCACACCGCGCTCGAGAATGTCGCACTCTCGCCGTGGAAGGTCAAGCGTCTTTCGAAGAAGGACGCGGTTGATCTCGCCAGGGCACGTCTGGACGAGGTGGGGCTGCGGGACCGTGCAGACCACAGGCCCAAAGACCTTTCCGGCGGACAGCAGCAGCGGGTGGCGATCGCTCGTGCGCTCGCCATGGAACCCCAGGTCATGCTCTTCGACGAGGCTACTTCCGCCCTCGACCCCGAACTCGTCAACGGGGTGCTGAATCTCATGGCAAGCCTCAGCAGGCGCGGCATGACGATGGTCGTCGTGACGCACGAGATGGGGTTCGCGCGCAGGGCCGCGAATCAGGTGGTCTTCATGGATGAGGGGCAGGTCGTCGAGACCGGCACTCCGGAGGACATCTTCGACAGCCCCCGCTCGGCCCGTCTGCAGCGTTTCCTCTCGGAGGTGCTGTGATGGGACAGGGACAGGTCGACCCTACGAGCCCGATCAGAACGGCCATCGTCGGCTTCGGCGTCTCGGGCGGGGTGTTCCACGGCCCCCTCCTCGCGGCCAATCCGGCCTTCAGCGTGGACGCCGTCGTGACCGGGAACCCCACACGGAGGGCGTCCGCCCGCAGGCACTTCCCGACGACCCTCGTCGTGCCGGATTACGCCGGGCTCCTCGGGTGCATCGACGACGGCAGCCTGGAGCTCGATCTCGTAGTCCTCGGGACGCCGCCTGCGCTCCACCGGGATCAGGCGATCGCCGCCGTCGGCCGCGGCCTCCACGTCGTGGTCGACAAGCCCTTCGCGCCGTCGGTCGAGGACGCCCAGGCGATGATCGACGCCGCGGCCGCCGCCGGCGTTGTCCTGACGGTGTTCCAGAACCGGCGCTGGGACGGCGACTTCCTGACCGTCGCCGACCTCGTTCGCTCGGGCCGTCTCGGCGAGGTCCATACGTTCGAGTCCCGCTTCGAATGGTGGCGTCCCGAAGGCTTCGGCAACTGGCGCGACGCCGCCGGGGTCGATGACGGCGGCGGTCTGCTCACCGACCTCGGCAGCCATCTCATCGACCAGGCGGTCCGGCTCTTCGGCCCCGTCGACACGGCAAGGGCCGACCTCAGACGGCACTCCTCCGGAGCACGGGGCGACGAGGACAGCTTCGCGGAACTGCAGCACGCCTCCGGCGTCGTGAGCCGACTCTGGATGAACGGCGTCGCCCCGGCGCAGGGGCCGCGGTATCACGTCCTCGGTAGCCTGGCCGGGTTCACGTCATGGGGCCTGGACGGCCAGGAAGCCGCGCTCGCCGCCGGAGCGGACCCCGCCAGACCCGGCTACGGCGCTGTCCCCTCAAGGGAACCCGCCCGGTTTTCGGACGGCAGCACGACCGTCGACGTAGGCCTCGTCCCCGGCGACTACCCGGCGTTCTACCGGCTGCTCGCCGACTCGCTGCACCGCGGCGCGCCCCTTCCGGTCGAACCGACCGAAGCCCTCGAGACCCTGCGGATCATCAGGGAGCTCCACGCTCGCGCCCCCATCCGCTCGCTCGCACGTAGTTGAGACACGACACCAGAGGAAGAACGACATGCCTGAAAACCAGAGCCCCCGCCACGTCGCGGTCATCGGCGGCGGCGTCATCGGCGTCTCCACAGCCGTCCACCTGCTCCGCTCCGGCGCAGAAGTCACTCTCATCACCGAGGGAGAACTCGCCTCCGGCGCCTCGGGCCGCTCACTCTCCTGGCTCAACTCAGCCGGGACCAGGAGCGACGAGTACCACGCGCTGCGCATGGCGGGTATCGACCGCTACCGCACCCTCTTCGCCCAGGACACCTCCCGGGAGTGGCTC
Organism: Sinomonas soli; assembly: GCF_054782415.1. NCBI lineage: Bacteria > Bacillati > Actinomycetota > Actinomycetes > Micrococcales > Micrococcaceae > Sinomonas > Sinomonas soli. The sequence goes on from NZ_BAAGSN010000020.1 coordinate 162,286, forward strand.
CAGTTCGGCGGCGGGGTCTACTGGGACAGCGACGGCGACGGGGCCTCAGCTGCCGCCCGGCACCGGTGCGAGCGTGCCCATGCCTACGACTCCCACCTCATTGGTCCGGACACCATCGGCGATGTCACCCCGGGTCTCAATACCGAGGCGCTCGCCGCAACCTCCGTCTACAACCCCGGGGAGGGCTGGGTGAGCCTTCCGCACCTCATCGAGCACCTCATGGTCGAATTCACCCGCCGCGGCGGCGTCCTCCAGGCCCACGCCGGTCCAGCCGAGCTCATTGTCGAGGACGGTCGCGCCGCCGGCGTGGCGGCGCCGGCCCTCGGCGCCGTCCGAGCCGACGCCGTAGTCGTCGCCTGCGGTGCGCAGACCCCGGACGTCGTTGCACCGTTCGGAGTGCAGATCAACAACGGCTCGCCCGTCTCGATGCTCGTCGTCACCGAACCCCTCGACCACGGCGTCCGGGCGGTCCTCAACACGCCCCGGGCCGCGATCCGGCCCAACCCGGGCAATACCATCGCGATCGACCACGATTGGTACGAGGAGCACATTGTGCGCGACGCCGCCGGGGATTACTCCATTCCCGAGCCCGTGGTCGACGAACTGCTTGAGGAGGCCTCGCGGCTCCTCGCAGGGACTCCGAAGCTCAAGGCAGGATCGTGGAAGCTCGGGCTCAAGCCGATCCCGGGCGATGGCGAGCCCGTCTTCGGAGAACTTCGGAGGGTCCCGGGGTGCTACACGGCATTCACCCACTCTGGGGCCACACTGGCGCTCATCGCCGGCGAACTGGTCGCGGATGAGCTCATCACCGGCCGCCCGCATCCGATGCTGGCGACGTTCAGGCCCGAGCGGTTCGAGGGCTGACGCGGCCCGCTGGCCTCTCCGCCCGGTCCAAATAGGCGGAGAGGCTTGCACTCGCGCGCCGGGGTGGCATAGGAAGAACCCATGGCGGCTCAGGCAGGCAAGCTCGTGGTGGTCGGCGCCGGCGCGGTGGGGAGCTCGGTCGCCTACGCCTGCCTCATCCGCGGTTCGGCGCGCGAGGTGGTCCTCTACGACATCGACCAGGCGAAGGTCGAGGCCGAGGTCCTCGACCTCGCGCATGGGACCCAGTTCACCGGGGCCTCGAGCATCACCGGCGGGACTGACCTGGCGTTCGCTGCGGGTGCGGACGCCGTGGTGATCACCGCCGGGGCAAAGCAGCGGCCGGGGCAGACCCGGCTCGAGCTGGCCGGGACCAACGCGCGCATCCTCGAGGCCCTCATGCCACGGCTGGTCGAGCAGGCGCCGAACGCGGTCTACGTGCTCGTCACCAACCCGTGTGACGTGCTGACCGTCATCGCGCGGCACATCTCCGGCCTTCCGGCCGGCCGGGTGTTCGCCTCGGGCACGGTGCTGGACACCTCCCGCCTGCGGTGGCTGCTGGGCGAGCGGGTGGGGGTGTCCCGCTCCTCCGTCCACGCCTACATCGTGGGCGAGCACGGCGACACTGAGTTCCCGCTCTGGGCCTGCGCGACCATCGGCGGCGTGCCGCTGCGGGACTGGAGGGCCGACGACGGCTCCCGGGCGTTCACGCCGGAGTCCCTCGAGGCCCTCGCGCACAACGTCCGCACGGCGGCCTACCGCGTGATCGAGGGCAAGGGCGCCACGAACTACGCGATCGGGCTCTCCGCCGCCCGGATCGTCGAGGCGGTCCTGGGCCGGGAGGACGCCGTGCTGCCGGTCTCCTCGGTGCTCTCGGGCCAGTGCGGCATCCACGGCGTGGCCCTCAGCCTGCCCTCCGTGGTGGGCGCGGGCGGGGTCCGGCGCGTCCTCGAAGTCCCGATGGACGACGGCGAGCTGGCGCGGCTCGGGCGCTCGGCCGAGGCTCTGCGCGCCTCGGCGCAGTCGCTCGGGTACTAGCAGCCGCTCGGGTGCCGGCAGCCGCTGGGGGACCGGCAGCCGCCCGGGCGCCAGCAGCCGCTGCTGAGCCCCGGGCCCCTCACGAGATGCAGAACTCGTTCCCCTCGGGATCGGCCATCGTGTACCACCCGTGCGGCCCCTCGTGGCCCTCCCATAGGAACGTCGCGCCGCGGGCCTCGAGCCGCGCCCGCACCTCGTCCTTGTCGTCGCCGCCGATCCGCACGTCCCAGTGCACCCGGTTCTTCACCGACTTGCCCTCGGGCACCGACTGGAACAGGAACCGCTGGCGGCCCCTGTCCCCGACCTGGTCTGCCGGGCAGATGGCCTGCGCGGACGCCCACACGAGGACGCCGCGGTGCCTCGTCGTCTCGTCCTCGCCGGCGTAGCCCTCGGCGACCATGCGCCGGATGAAGTCCTCGTCGCTCGGCTCGACGGTCCAGCCGAGGGTCTCGGCCCACCAGTCGGCCTGCGCGTGGGGGTCATGGCTGTCGATGACCACTTGGAAGGTGTACGCCATGGGCCCACGCTAGGCGGCCCACCCCGGCCCCGGAAGAGCCCGGTGGCCCGAAGAGGACAGGCGCTGTCCGCTGCCATCCCTGCGGCATCGTAGGACGAACTCCTCTGGCCGTCCGCGGCGCGGCCGGTGAGGCTGGGAGCCTGACGGGGAGGGGAGCGGGGATGCCAGAACGAGCGGACGAAGGCCCGGGCGTGCAGCGCCGAGTCAGGCGCTCTCGCCGCGGCCCGGGGCGCCTGCGCCTCACCTCGGTGGTCCTGCTGGCCGCCCTGGCCCTCGCCGCGTGCTCGCCCGGGGGCGCTCCGGCACCACCCACGGCATCCGCCACGAGCCCGTCGGCCGGCGCCCCCGCGGGCCAGCCCGCCAGGGTCTTCACGGACGACGAGCTCATGGCGATCGTCAACGCGGTGACGGTGCGCCCCTACGGCGCCTCTGACTCGCGCAGCTTCCGGATCGGTGCCACGGCCAATTCGTGGCCGGCGATCACGTCCACGGCGATGCCCGCCGAATGCCAGCCCTTCGCGGCCAAGAACCCGTTCGACATCGCCCGGGACGCGAACGTCGCCTTCGCCCAGGGCGCCCTGCCCGCATTCGGCGGCTCCCAGGCGGCGCCCTCGGCCGGCCCCGGCTCGGGGGGGCCGACGACGACCGCGATCGTCATCGTCAGGAGCGCCGCCGCGGACGCGCTGGCCGCGTCCGACTTCAACTACACCGACAGCACCGCCTCCCGCTGCAGCCAGTTCACACTGAAGATCGACCAGGGGACGAGTGCCTCGGCGTACAGCCTCCGGATGCTCCCCGCCCCGAAGGTGGGGGAGCGGGCCTTCGCGATGCTCCAGAAGACCACGCCGGGTGGACCGGGCGATCTGGGCGGGACCACGCTGCGCGTGCTGGCCGGCACCCTCTCGATCTCCCTCTCGCTCAGCGTGGCGCAGGACGCCGATGCCCAGCCCGCCCTGGACGCCCTGGCCGGAATCGCCCGGAAGATCATCGACCAGGCCGCCAGCCACCCGCCCACCGTGAGCACGCCGACGCCGAACTCCCGGACGCCCGAGCAGCTGGCCGCCCTGGTCAGGGGAGTGCCCGGTCCGGGCGGCAGCGCCCCGCTGGTCAACGCCCAGCTCATCCCGGCCGGCGCCACGTCCACCGCGCGCCCCAGCGAGGCGGCCTGCACCTACGACGACGCCGCGTACCTCGGCGCCCTCGCCGGTTCCTCCATGGCCCAGGCACAGTATTCGGGAAGCCAAGCGGGCAAGTCGTTCATCACCGTGCTCGCCGTCAGCATGGCCGACTCCATCCCGCAGCCCTACCCCTTCGATGCCCGTGCCGAGGCGCTGCGGACCTGCACGTCCGTCACGGAGGACGTCATGGGGCTGTCGCAGACCCGGGCCTGGTCCTCCCTCAGGCCGCTGGCGGCCGCCCCCCGGGGGGATGCCGCCTACGCGGTGGCCTACGAGCTCCCGGACGGCACCGGTGAGCGGCATGTGGCCGTCGGCGCGCGGCGGGGAACGCTGTCCCTCGAGGCCAACGACGTCCGCAGGACGGAGGCGGAAGTCCAGCCGGCAGCCGAGGCGCTGGTGGCGCTCCTCGACCAGATGTTCAGCAAGGCCGGCCTGTAGCGGGCGCCCGCCCCTCGGGCTCCCGAGGGAGGCCGGGCCGCCCTTGACACCCCGCCCGGCGCCCGGGACGCTTGGAGGCATGCTCCGCTGATCCTCGCCCCGACCCCCGTCCGCCCGGGCCCTTCCCTGCGCCCGCGAGCCGCGAAGTGAGACAGCCGATGCATGCCCCCCTCAGCCGATTCCAGAACAGCCGCCCCGAGCTGCGTGCCCACACCGGCGCTGCCCGGCGCCCCGCGGTGCACATCGCCCTCAGCGGCGTGAGCCACGGCTACGGGGACCGGCTCCTCCTCGACCGCGTGGACCTCACCATCACGGACGGCGAACGCATCGCGGTGGTGGGCGAGAACGGCGCGGGCAAGTCCACGCTCCTCCGCCTGCTGGCCGGCCAGGAGCGGCCCGAAGCCGGGACCGTCGCCGTCCACGGCCGCTCGTCCCGCCTCGGCCAGACCCAGGACCCCGAGGCGAGCGTGGGCGCCCTCATGGCCGCGGCCGCGGCCCGGGCCGCCGAGGCCGAGCTGAGAGCCAGCCCCAGCGGCGAGGAGGACGACCCGGATGAGGCGGCGAGCGCCGTCGTCCGCGCGGAGGTCGCGGTGGCGATCGCGCTCGAGCGCCTCGGCGTCGGGCACCTCGCCCGCACCGGCGCCCACCGGACCCTCGGGAGCCTCTCCGGCGGGGAGGCCGAGCGCATCTCCCTCGCGCTCGCGCTCGCCGATCCGGCCCCGATCCTGCTCCTCGACGAGCCCACCAACCACCTCGACGCCGAGGCGCTCGCGTGGCTCGAGGCGGAGATCGCCGCCCGCCCCGGGATCGTCGTCGCGGTCTCCCACGACCGCGACTTCCTGCAGCGGTTTGCCCGCGTGGTCCTCGAGGTCGACGCCGACACCCGCGCCGTGCGCCGCTACGGGGCCGGCTACGCGGGATACCGGGCGGAGAAGGCCCGCGAGCGGCGCGAGTGGGAGCGCTCGTACGCCGCCTGGGTGGCGGCGAAGGAGCGCGAGCGCGAGAAGGCCGCCCTCGTGGCGGACCGGGTCGCGTACGGCCGCCGCACCGACAACGACAAGTCGGGGTACAACTACTTCGGCCAGCGGGTCTCCGCCGCGGTGGAGAGCCAGGTGCGGTCCGCCCGCCAGCGGCTGCGCCGGCTGGAGGCCGAGCCGGTGCTGCCGCCGCCCCGGCCGCTGCACCTCGCGGCCGCCTTCGAGGCCGACGCCGGCGCTTCCCTCACGCTGGCCGGCGCCTCGGTGCCGGGCAGGCTCGCGCCGGTGGACCTGGACCTCGCGGCCGGCGAGCGGCTGCTCGTCACGGGGCCCAACGGCGCCGGGAAGACGACCCTGCTCGGCGTGCTCGCGGGGGCCCTGCCGTGCGCGGGGGTGGCCGAGGTCGTCGCGGCCCCGGGGGCCCAGGATGGCGCCGTGGCCCTGCTTCCCCAGGAGATCCCGCCGCCCGCCGACCCCCACGTCCGGCTCCTCGCGGCCTACGCGGCGGGCCTCCCGGGCGATCTGGACGACCATGCCGAGGCCCTCATGCACACGGGGCTGTTCCGGGTGCAGGACTTCTTCGTGCCGGTCGGATCGCTCTCGGCAGGGCAGTGCCGCCGCCTGGCCCTCGCCCGGATCCTCGCCGGCCGCCCGGGGCTGCTGCTGCTCGACGAGCCCACCAACCACCTCGCGCCCCTGCTCGTGGACGAGCTCGAGGACGCCCTGGCCAGATACCGTGGGACCCTCGTGATCGCCAGCCACGACCGGGCGCTGTCGCGCTGGTTCGCGGCATTGGACGGCCCCGGGGGAGCGGGGCGGCGGCTCGCGCTCAGCCGGCCTGGGCCAGGTTCACCCGGAACTCGACCCGCGCGTGGTCCTCGACCTTGACGAAGCCCAGGTTCGGCGGGTCGATCCCGAAGTCCTTCACCGCGATCGGGATGGAGCCGGCGGCGGCGATGCGGTCGCCGTCGCGCACCACCTTCACGTCCGCGCTCACGCTGCGGGTCTCACCCGCGAGGGAGAGGGTGCCGGGCACGGTCACGTCCACGGGCTGGCCGCCGAGGTCCGGGAGGGCCACCGGCGCCCCGAGCGTGAACGTGGCCTGCGGGTACTTGCCCGCCGAGATCACGGTGAAGCGGAAGTAGTTGTCGCGGCCCGTGCTGTCGGTGGCGATGCTGCCGGCATCGACGGTGACGGTCGCACCGGTGAGCTTCCCGCCGGCCACCGACGCCGACCCGGTCACCTTGTCGGTGCGCCCCACCACGGCCAGCGCCTTGCCGTTGAGCACCTCATTGACCGTGTACCCGGCCTGCGAGCCCGAGGCCACGCCCCAGGTGCCGTTCTCGGCGGAGGCGGGGCGCGGCGTCGTGCTCGCAGCGGCACCGGTCGCCGCGGTGACGCTGAACGGGTCCTGCGCCTTCGGCGTGACGGCCGCATAGACGAGCGGGCCGCCGATCACCACGGCGGCGATCAGTGCCACGACGATGACGAGGGGGATCAGGAGTCGGCGTCTGTCCATAGTCCTAGCGGGTGAGTGAACTGAGGTCCACGGTGTACATGAGCACCACGGACAGGAGGTTCTTGAGGGCGTGCAGGGAGTAGCTGAACATGAGGTTGTTGGCCGTCCACGCGTATGCGAACACGAGCACGAGGCCCAGCCCGAGGTACGGCGCGAGGGCCTGGAAGGTGATCGCCTCGCGGCCCGCGATGTGCAGCGCTGCGAACAGTACCACCGATGCCACGTAGCAGATCCATCGGTTGATGTACTGGCTCAGCTTGCCGATCAGCAGGTGCCGGAAGATGTACTCCTCGACGAAGGGGCCGATCAGCACGAGCAGGGGCGCCGTGAGGTACCAGGGGACGTGGGCCGTCATGTCCTGGAGCCCGGTCTGGTTCACCGAGACCTCGACCCCCCCGGCGAGCGAGACCACGATCACCGTCACGATGAGCATGGCCACGAGCAGCAGGGGCAGGATCCCGAGGGTGAACCACGGCCTCGTCGCGAGGATGCGCGCGTCACGGACCACGTAGTGCCCGGCAGCCACCATGGCGGCGACGAAGACGGCCGTGTAGAGCGCGAGGTTCAGCAGGTAGGTGCCCACCAGCGGGTCCTGGGTGAGCCAGCCGACGCGGTCGAACGGCAGGAACACGAGCGCGAAGGGCAGGCCGAGATAGAGCACGACGGCGAGCGCGTCCGCGGGCGTGTACCGGGTGAAGCGCCGCGGCGTGCTGGGCGACGTGGAGGGCGATCGGAGCATCAACGGTCAGAACGAACGCGGCCCCGGCACGGTTCCGCGCGCCCCTGCCGTCGGCGGCCGGGCGGCGGCGGGCGGACGGCAGGAAGCGGCCGGGAGGTTGACCCGAGGGGGGCCGGGTGAGAACCTTTATAGAACGAACGGTCGGTAACTATTTCGTGGACGGGAAGGATCCCGGCCGGATCCTGCGCGTAACGAGGCATGAGGGAGTGCACATGGCTGAGGCTTTTCTGGTCGGCGGGGCGCGGACCCCGGTGGGGCGGTACGGGGGCGCGCTGTCCGCGGTGCGTCCCGATGACCTTGCGGCGCTGACGGTGCGGGCCGCGGTGGAGCGGGCCGGGATCGATCCCTCCCTTGTGGACGAGGTCATCTTCGGCAACGCCAACGGCGCGGGCGAGGAGAACCGGAATGTGGCGCGGATGGCGTGGCTGCTGGCCGGGTACCCGGACAGCGTGCCGGGCATCACCGTGAACCGGCTGTGCGCCTCGGGCCTGTCCGCGATCATCATGGCCTCGCACATGGTCAAGGCCGGGGCCGCGGACCTCGTCGTGGCCGGCGGCGTCGAGTCGATGTCCCGGGCCCCGTGGGTCATGGAGAAGCCCACCGCGGCGTTCGCCAAGCCCGGGGCCGTGTTCGACACCTCGATCGGGTGGCGCTTCACCAATCCTGCCTTCCTCTCCGGCGAGCTCTCCCGGGACGGGAAGGCCACCTACTCGATGCCGGAGACGGCCGAGGAGGTCGCCCGGGTCTTCGACACCTCGCGCGAGGACTGCGACGCGTTCGCGGTCCGCTCCCACGAGCGCGCCCTCGCCGCGATCGAGGCCGGCCGGTTCGCCGACGAGATCGTCCCCGTGACCGTCACGGGCCGCAAGGGCGCCCAGACCGTGGTGGACACCGACGAGGGCCCGCGCCCGGGCACCTCGATGGACGTGCTCGCGAAGCTGCGCCCGGTCGTGAAGGGCGGCTCCGTGGTCACCGCGGGCAACGCCTCCTCGCTCAACGACGGCGCCTCCGCGATCGTGGTGGCCTCCGAGGCCGCCATCGAGCGGTTCGGCCTCACCCCTCGCGCCCGCATCCTCGACGGCGCCTCCGCCGGGGTGGCACCGGAGATCATGGGCATCGGCCCGGTCCCGGCCACGCGGAAGGTCCTCGAGCGCCAGGGCGTCTCCCTGGCGGACCTGGGCGCGGTGGAGCTGAACGAGGCCTTCGCCTCGCAGTCCCTGGCCGTGATGCGCGAGCTCAAGCTGGATCAGGACATCGTCAACGCCGACGGCGGCGCGATCGCCCTCGGCCACCCGCTCGGCTCCTCCGGCTCCCGCCTCGTCGTGACCCTGCTCGGCCGGATGGACCGCGAGCTCGCCGGCGAGGGCCGGAAGCTCGGCCTGGCCACCATGTGCGTCGGCGTCGGCCAGGGCACCGCCCTCCTGATCGAGGGGGTCTAGATGGCGGAGGGCACCGACACTGCCGCGACCACGGCGGGCGGCGGGTCGGCCGCGGCGGGGGAGGTGCCGGCGTCGTCCGCTGAGGGCGCGCACGACGGCGCCCCCCGCCTCGACGCGTCCGGCTTCACCGCGCTCGTGGTCGAGGAGGACGGGGACCGGCTGCATGCGCGGCTGCACCGCCCGGCGGTGCGCAACGCGATCGATGCGACGATGGTCGAGGAGCTCCACGCCGTCTGCGCGCACCTCGAGGCCCACCCGAAGGTCCTGATCCTCTCCGGCACCCCGGCCGATCCCGAATCCGGCGCGAAGGGGATCTTCGCCTCGGGCGCGGACATCGCCCAGCTGCGCGAGCGGCGCCGGGACGACGCGCTCGCCGGCATCAACTCGACCGTGTTCGACCGGATCGCCAAGCTCCCCATGCCCGTCATCGCCGCGCTGGAGGGCTATGCGCTGGGCGGCGGGGCCGAGCTGGCCTACGCGGCCGACTTCCGGATCGGCACCGAATCCCTGCGGGTCGGCAACCCCGAGACCGGGCTGGGCATCATGGCCGCGGCCGGGGCGACGTGGCGGCTGCGCGAGCTCGTCGGCGAGCCGCTGGCCAAGGAGGTCCTCCTAGCCGGGCGCGTGCTCAAGGGCGCCGAGTGCCTCGCCGCGGGCCTGGTCACCGAGCTCGTGGAGCCGGAGGACCTGATCCCGGCCGCGCACCGGCTCGCGGACCGGATCGGCGCCCAGGACCCGCTGGCCGTGCGGATCTCCAAGGCCGTCTTCCACAGCCCGCGGGAGGTCCACCCCCTCATCGACACCCTGGCCCAGGGCATGCTGTTCGAGTCCCAGGCCAAGTTCGACCGCATGCAGGCATTCCTCGACCGAAAGAAGAAGTAGACACATGGGAAAGATCACTCTGGCCGAGGGCCTGCCCGCACGCGTGGGCGTGCTCGGCGGCGGGCGGATGGGCGCCGGGATCGCGCACGCGTTCCTCATGGGCGGGGCGGACGTGGTCGTCGTCGAGCGCGACGAGCAGGCCGCCCAGGGGGCCCGGGAGCGCGTCGAGGCCTCGGTGGCGAAGTCGATCGAGCGCGGCGCGGCCGAGGGGAACCTGGACGAGATCCTCGAGTCCTTCTCCACGAGCGTGGACTACGCCGACTTCCGCGGCCGGGACCTCGTGGTCGAGGCCGTGCCCGAGGACCCGGCCCTGAAGACCCAGGCCCTCACCGCGGTCGAGGCCGAGCTCGCCCCGGGCGCGTTCCTGGCCACGAACACCTCCTCGCTGTCGGTGTCCAAGCTCGCCGCATCCCTGGCCCGGCCCGAGCGGTTCCTGGGCCTGCACTTCTTCAACCCGGTCCCCGCCTCGACTTTGATCGAGGTCGTCATCGCCGAGAAGACGTCCGCGGAGACCGAGGCCGCGGCCCGCGGCTGGGTCGCCGGGCTCGCCAAGACGGCCGTGGTGGTCAAGGACGCCCCCGGGTTCGCGTCCTCGCGCCTCGGCGTGGCGATCGCGCTCGAGGCGATGCGCATGGTCGAGGAGGGCGTGGCGTCCGCGGAGGACATCGACAACGCCATGGTCCTGGGCTACAAGCACCCCACGGGCCCGCTGAAGACCACCGACATCGTGGGCCTGGACGTCCGGCTCGGCATCGCCGAGTACCTGGCCTCCACCCTCGGCGACCGCTTCGCCCCTCCCCAGATCCTGCGCGACAAGGTCGCCGCCGGCGAGCTCGGCCGCAAGACCGGCAAGGGCTTCTACGACTGGTCCTGACCGCCTCGCGACCCGTTGAGGGGTCTCTGGCGCTCCATTGAGGGGTCTCTGGCATGCCGTTGCGGGGCCCCGGCGCACCAGGGACCCCGCAACGACGCCCTAGGGACCCCGCAATGACCCGCCAGGGACCCCGCAAGCCGCAAGGAAGGGGGGAAGATGGTGCCATGAAGGACGCACTGAGTGACGCGGTGGCCTGGGAGGGCTCCGTCAACGCCCGGCGCGTCCTCGGCTCGGTCTACCGGATGGGGCGGCGTGAATGGCTCACCGAGCGCGGGTGGCGGCAGATGCACGACGACGGCATCCGCACCGTGATCGACCTGCGGAACCCGGACGAGCAGCGCCGCCGCCCCACCGACCCCGACGTCCGGCCCGAGGCCATGGACGGGATCACGATCGTGAACACGCCCACCGAGGATCCCGCCCACCCCGAGCACGCGGCGCGTTTCGCGGCCGAGCTCGTCCCGTACCTGAACCACCCCAAGGGCTACCCGGGCACGGTGCGCCTCTTCCCCGAGCTGATCGCCGCCGTGTTCCGCGCGATCGCGGAGGCGCCGGCCGGCGTCGTGCTGCACTGCTCGGCGGGCCGGGACCGCACGGGCCTGGTCGTCACCATGCTCCTGCAGCTCGCGGACCCGGCCGCAGCCCGGGAGGCCGTCGCCGCGCAGTACGAGGCCAGCGTCCGGGGCATCAACGCGTGGCATCGGATCAGCCCGGTCAGGCATCCCTACGAACGCTGGCACGACGACGCCGAGCTGGCACCGATGATCGCCGAACGGCAGGAGGCCCTCGCGGCCTTCGCGGCCGGACTCGACGTGGAGCGCTTCCTCCTCGACCACGGCCTCGCTCCCGCGGACATCGCCGCCATCAGGGCCAAGCTCGCCCCGACGGACGGCTGAGGCAGGCTCCGGCACGCACCGCCCGGCCGCGGGTATCCTCGCCGCATGCCCTTCCTCGACCCCGTGACGCTGCGTGGCCGCCTCGTGGCCCTCGAACCGCTCTCCCAGGACCACCGCGAAGAGCTCGAGGACGCGGTCCGGGACGGCGAGCTGTGGCGCCTCTGGTACACGGCCGTGCCGCGGCCCGAGGCCATGGGCGCCGAGATCGCCCGGCGCCTCGCGCTGCAGGAGGCCGGCTCGATGCTCCCCTTCGCCGCCCGCCGCGCCTCGGACGGCCGCGTCATCGGCATGACCACGTACATGAACGCCGATGCGGCGAACCGCCGCGTGGAGATCGGCTCGACATGGAACGCGGCGAGCGCCCAGGGCTCGGGCACCAACGCGGAGTCCAAGCTGCTCCTCCTGCGCCACGCGTTCGAGACGCTCGGCTGCATCGCCGTCGAGTTCCGCACGCACTGGATGAACCGGCAGTCCCGCGCGGCGATCGAGCGGCTCGGCGCCAAGCACGACGGCGTGCTCCGCAGCCACCAGCTCATGCCCGACGGGTCGCTGCGGGACACCGTGGTCTACTCGGTGATCGCCTCCGAGTGGCCTATGGTCCGCAACGGGCTCGAGCTGCGGCTGGCCCGGCGGGGATGACCGGGTGCTTCGGCGGGGTCAGGGCAAGGCAGCGAAGGCGGCGGCCACCGCCGGTGCGTAGCCGCCGCTGTAGCCGGCGGCGGTCGGGTGGAACGCGCCGGGGGTGCCCGGCGCATTGATCCAGGGATCCGCCGATCCGATCCAGCGCCCGTAGAACACCGGCACAACGTCGGCGTAGCCGGCGCCCTTCGCGGCGGCCGTGGCCCGGATGACGCCGTTCAGGCTCGTGATTCCGCCGTCGATGGTGGCCGCGAGCGCGCTCGAGGTGGGGTCGAGCAGCAGCGGGTAGCCCGTGAGCACGATCTTGGCGTCGGGCGACTTGGCCCGGATCGCGTCGATCACGGCGGCGATCTTGGGCCCGAGGGTGGGGATCGCCGCCTGGGCGGCGTCGACGAGGGTGCTGCACGAGGGCGCACCCGCCAGGCACGCGGCGGCGAGCGCGTCGACGCCGAGGTCGTTGGCTCCGACCGTCACGCTGATGCGGCCGGTGGTCGGCGGAATGGTCTTGGCCTGCTTGAGGACATCGGCGGTCGTGGCACCGTCGCAGCCGATGTTCTTCTTCGCGCTGAGGTCGCTGGCGTAGGAGTCGAGGGTGCGGCCGCAGTCGGTGCCGTCGAGGACGTACTGCGTTCCGCCGACGCCGGCCGCGATCGAGTCGCCGAGCGCGTAGTACCAGCCCGGCTGCGGTGGTGCGGCGACGGCTGGGGCGGTGGCGCCCGCAACGAGGCTGAGGGCGGTCAGGGCGCTGGCGCCGAGGCCGCGCAACCGGGTGAGGTTCATCGGGGCTCCTTGAAGGTCGCGGCTTGAAGGCCACCGCGCTGCCGCCGGGAGGCGGCCCCACGTGCGGCATGGGCGGCGATGTTCGGGTTCTCGCGCCCCCACAATGGCCAACCGGCAGGCCCTCCGCCTAGAGTCTTCCGGCACTTCATGCCCACGGGCCACAGGAGGCACAGAAGACAGTGACGCGCTCCGCCGCCTTCCGTGTATTCTGGTCCCATTACCGAACGGCCGGTCAGTAATTTCTGCCGGCGCGCAGGCCCCCATCGGAAGGACCCGTCGACGATGACCACTGCCACCGAGACCGCAGCCCCAGATTCGACACGCGTCGCCGTCGTCCCCAGCTACATCCGTGACGGCTGGTGGACCCCGGACGAGGCCGGCAAGGCCGCCGAGGTGCGCGATGCCAGCACGGGCGAGCTGCTCGCCGTCGTGAGCTCGAACGGACTCGACCTGGCCGCGATGGTGGAGCACGGCCGGACCGTGGGCCAGGCCGAGCTCGGCCGGCTCACCATCCACGAGCGCGCCCTCAAGCTCAAGGAGCTCGCGCAGTTCCTCAACGGCCACCGGGACGAGCTCTACGAGCTCTCCTACAAGACCGGCGCCACCAAGATCGACTCGATGGTGGACATCGACGGCGGCATCGGCGTGCTCTTCACGTTCGGCTCGAAGGGCCGGCGCGAGCTGCCCAACAGCAACGTGATCGTGGACGGCCCGATGGAGGTCCTCTCGAAGGATGGCTCGTTCGCCGGCGAGCACATCTACACCCGCATCCCGGGCGTGGCCGCGCAGATCAACGCGTTCAACTTCCCCGTCTGGGGCATGCTCGAGAAGTTCGCCCCCGCGTTCGTGGCCGGCGTGCCCACGATCGTCAAGCCCGCCACCCCGACCGGCTACGTGACCGAGGCGATGGTCCGGCTCATGGTCGACTCGGGGATCCTCCCGGCCGGCTCGATCCAGCTCATCTCCGGCTCGGCGCGCACGCTCCTGGACGAGCTCGACTACCGCGACATGGTCTCCTTCACCGGGTCGGCGGCCACGGCGAACCTCCTCAAGTCCCACCCGAACGTGGTCCACGGCGGCGTCCGCTTCACGTCCGAGACGGACTCGCTCAACGCCGCGATCCTCGGCCCCGACGCCGTCCCCGGGACCCCCGAGTTCGACGCGTTCGTGAAGTCCGTGGTCACCGAGATGACCGTCAAGGCCGGCCAGAAGTGCACCGCGGTGCGCCGCAGCATCGTCCCGGGCGAGCTGGTGGACGACGTCGTCGCCGCCATCGGCGCGCGGGTGACGGAGCGCGTCGTGGTCGGCGACCCCCGCGCCGAGGGCGTCACGATGGGCGCCCTCGCCTCGGTCGAGCAGCTCAAGGACGTCCGGGGCGCGGTCGAGTCCCTCGTCGCCGCCGGCGGCAAGATCGCGTTCGGCTCCCTCGACGCCCCCGAGGTCGTCACCGCGAGCGGCGAGAAGGCGGTCGTCGAGGACGGCGCCTTCATGTCCCCGGTCGTCCTGACCTGGGAGGACGTCCAGGCGCCGGCCCTGCACGGCACCGAGGCGTTCGGCCCCGTCTCCTCGGTGGTCGGCTACTCCTCGCTCGACGAGGCCGTCAGGCTCGCGGCGCTGGGCGCCGGCTCGCTCGTCGCCTCCGTCTGCACCAACGACCCCGAAACCGCCCGCACGCTCGTGACCGGCATCGCCGCGCACCACGGCCGCGTGCTCATGCTCAACCGCGAGGACGCGAGGACTTCGACCGGCCACGGTTCCCCGGTCCCGCACCTGGTCCACGGCGGCCCCGGCCGCGCGGGAGGCGGCGAGGAGCTCGGCGGCATCCGCTCCGTCAAGCACCACATGCAGCGCACCGCGATCCAGGGCTCGCCCAACATGCTCACCGCCGTCACCGGCGTGTGGCACACCGGGGCGGACCGCAACCTCGCCGACCCCGCAGACCCCTCGACGCACCCGTTCCGCAAGTCCCTCGCCGAGCTGCGCGTGGGCGACGCCATGCGCTCCGAGCTGCGGCAGATCACCCGCGAGGACATCGCGAAGTTCGCGGCCGAGACCGGGGACACGTTCTACGCCCACATGGACGACGAGGCCGCCCGCGCCGCCGGCGTGTTCCCCGGCATCGTGGCGCACGGCTACCTGCTCGTGAGCTGGGCCGCCGGCCTGTTCGTCTCGCCCGAGCCCGGCCCGGTGCTGCTGAACTACGGCCTGGACAACCTGCGCTTCCTCCAGCCCGTCCCGGCCGGCGACTCGATCCGCGTGACCCTGACGGCGAAGCAGATCACCCCGCGCGTCACCGACGAGTACGGCGAGGTCCGGTGGGACGCCGTCCTGACCAACCAGGACGATACGCTGATCGCCAACTACGACGTCCTCACCCTGGTCGAGAAGGAGTGGCCGAGGAAGGCGTGATTCGTCGCGGAGGGCGGGGTCCGTACCCCGCCCTCCGGGCTTAAACTGGCCGCGTCAGTTCCCCTCGTGGAGGTGTGCCATGACGCTGGCAACAAGACCGGCAACCACGATCCTGACCGTGGCCGACGAGGCCCGCGCGAAGGACTTCTACGAGGGAGCGCTGGGGCTCCCTGTCCGCGGCAAGGACCCGACCGGGATGATGATCCTGGGTCTGGACGGATCCGCATCACTGGGCCTGATGGTGGACGCCAATGCCGTCCACACCGGCCACACCGCCCTGACGTTCGAGGTCGACGACCTCGAGGGCTCCATGGCGGAACTCGAGGGGCACGGCGTGCACTTCGAGGACTACGACCTGCCCAACCTCACCACGGACGAGCACCACATCTTCTCCACGGCGGGCGAGCGCGCCTGCTGGTTCGCGGATCCTGATGGGAACATCCTCTGCCTGCACGAGGGCGGCACGGTCGAGTACAACATGTAGCGCGCTGCTGCAGCGCACGACGGCGGCGGGCCGGGTTTCGCACCCGGCCCGCCGCTGTCTGGGCCCGACCTGCAATGATGGGCCCATGTGCCGGCTGTTCGGAATGCACGCGGGCCGCAGGTCCGTGCACGCGACGTTCTGGCTGCTCACGGCTCCGGACAGCCTCGAGGTGCAGAGCCGCCGCGAGCCCGACGGCACGGGCGTCGGCACCTTCACCGCGGACGGCGTGCCCAGAGTGGACAAGCAGCCGATCGCCGCGTGGGAGGACCGGGCCTTCGCCCGCGAGGCCCGGGACCTGGTGAGCTCCACGTTCCTGGCCCATGTGCGCTACGCGAGCATCGGCGAGCACACCTGGGCCAACACGCACCCGTTCGAGCAGGACGGGCGGCTGTTCGCCCACAACGGCGCGTTCACCGAGGTCGCAGCCCTCGACCGGCGGCTCGACGAGCTCGGGGCCGCGGACCTCGTGCGGGGCCAGACCGACAGCGAGCGCATGTTCGCGCTCATCACCGCAGAGACCCGCAGGGCGGACGGCGACGTCGCGGCCGGCATCGCCGCCGCCGTGACGTGGATCGCGCAGAACGTGCCCGTCCTCAGCCTGAACTTCATCCTGACCACGTCCACGGACCTCTGGGCCGTGCGCTACCCGGACACCCACGAGCTCCACCTCCTGGACGACCGCACCGGCGCTCCGGCGCCCGGCCGCCACCTCCGCGCGCGCAGCCCGCGGATCTCGGCCCACGGAGAAGACATCGGCGACTTCGTCCTCGTCGCGACCGAGCCCATGGCCAACGACCTCCGCTGGCGCCTCATGGACCCCGGTGTCCTCCTCCACGTGGACCGCGACCTCACGGTCACCCGCACCTTCCCGTTCCCGGACGCGCCCACGCGCCGCCTCACGCTCGACGACCTCGACCCGGTCGCCGCCGCGTCGCAGAGGGAGGGGAAAACATGAGCAGGCACGACGGCGCCGCGTCGCCTGGTACCGGCGCGTCACCTGACGCTGGGCTCCTCGGGCTCCGGCGCTTCCTCGCGCCCGCCCTGGGCGGTGTCTCCGGCAGTGTTCCCGAGCCCGCCGGCTGGTGGTCGGGCCCGCGCACGTGGTGGGCCGGAGCGCTCGACGTCGAGGGCCTCGCCCTCGGCTCCCTCGGCGCGCTCATTGCGGCGCTCGCCTCCCTGGCCGAGGCCAGGGGCGAGGCTCACGGCGGCAGCCGCCTCGCGACGTCGTCCGCGCTCGCCGCCGCCTCGTTCGACTCGATCCGCCGGCTCCGTGTCGACGGGAAGGCACCGGACATCTGGGCGCCCATGTCCGGCTTCCGGCGCGCGCGTGACGGCTGGGTGCGGCTCCACGCCAACTACCCGCACCACGCGGAGGCGCTCCTGGCCGGCCTCGGCATCGCCGGTCCTGAGCGGCTCGACGCCGCCGTCCTCGAGCGCGACGCCCTGGACGTCGAGGCCGCCGTCCGCGGTGCCGGGGGAGTGGCGGCCGCCGTGCGCACCCCGGCAGAGTGGACGGCGTCGGAGGCGGGAGCCGCCGCGGCCGGGGAGCCGTGGATCCGGTGGTCGGTCGCGGACGCCCCCGCTGTGCCTGTGACGCACGATGCCGCGCCGGGCCTCCCGCTTGACGGCGTCCGGGTGCTGGACCTCACCCGGGTGATCGCCGGACCGAGCGCGTCCCGGCTCCTCGGGGCGCTCGGCGCAGACGTGCTGCGCGTGGACCCGCCGCACCACCCAGAGCTGCTCGACGCGCATCTGGACACCGGGTTCGCCAAGCGCAGCGCCGTTGCCGACCTGCGCGTGGCCGAGCAGCTCGGCCAGGTCCGGGCGCTCGCCCGCGCGGCCGACGCCGTGCTGCTGGGCTACCGGCAGGCCTCGCTCGCGCGGTTCGGGCTGGACGTGGAGTCGCTGCGCGCTGACTGCCCACAGCTGGCCGTCGTGGCCCTCGACGCGTGGGGCTGGGCCGGGCCCTGGGTGGACGCGCGCGGGTTCGACAGCATTGTGCAGGCGGCGTGCGGGATCGCCGACCTGTACGGCACGCCTGCCGGCACGTCGGAGTTGACGCCGCACGACGGCGCGTGGCGGCCGGGCGCCCTGCCCGTCCAGGCGCTCGACCATGCGACGGGGATGGGCATGGCCGCCGCGGCCGTCGCGCTGCTCGCGGCACGGACGCGGGGGATCGCAGGGAGTGCGCGGCTCAGCCTGGCCGCCACGGCGCACGAGCTCCTGCGCGCCGGTCCGCCGCGCGCATCGGCACCCGAGGACCTGCCCGTCGAGATCCGCAGGGCGGCGTCCCCCTACGGCGAGCTCGACTACGTGGGCCCGCCACTCGCCGTCGACGGTCGCCCGCTCGAGTACCCCCACCCGCCGGTGCGCTACGGCACCTCGCATCTCGAGTGGGCGCGCTGAGCACCAGGAGGGTCTAGCCCTTGCGGCTGCGCAGCCAGCCGTCGACCCACCACGCGAGCTCGACAAGCACGATCCCGACCCCGGCGCAGGCCAGCGCGGTCCACGTGTGCCCGGCGTTGCCCGGATCGAGCTCGAACAGCCCGCGCGTGAGCGGCAGGGCGAACATCGCGAACGAGCCGGCCATCATGACCGCCACGAGCAGCACCTTCCACCACGCGTACGGCCGGGCGACGATCGCGAGGACCCAGAGCGCGATCGCGATGAGGGTGATGAGGGCGGACGTGCTCGCCTGCACCTGCGTGGTCCCGCCGCCGGCCACCGCGGGGCGGACCAGCAGGTAGCACGTGAACGAGGCGGCTGCGATGACCGTGCCCGCGGGGATCGCCATCCGCATGACCCTCCCCACGAACCCCGGCCGCGCCCGGTCGTGGTTCGGCGCGAGCGAGAGGACGAACGCGGGCAGGCCGATCGTGAACCAGCCGGTGATCGTCACGTGCCGGGGCAGGAACGGGTACGGCAGGGCCTCGAGGCCGATCAGCCCCGGCACGCCCACCAGGAGC
Source organism: Sinomonas soli (assembly GCF_054782415.1). NCBI lineage: Bacteria > Bacillati > Actinomycetota > Actinomycetes > Micrococcales > Micrococcaceae > Sinomonas > Sinomonas soli. The sequence continues at coordinate 180,922 of NZ_BAAGSN010000020.1, forward strand.
GCGAGCAGCACCGAGTAGACGGTCTTGGTCAGGAACAGGTTCGCGACCCGCTCGATGTTCCCGATCACGCGCCGGCCCTCGCCGACCACATGGGGAAGCGTCGCGAACCTGTTGTCCAGCAGCACGATCTGCGCGACGGCCCGCGCCGCAGGGCTGCCCGCCCCCATCGCGACGCCGATGTCCGCGTCCTTGAGCGCGAGCACGTCGTTGACGCCGTCGCCCGTCATGGCCACCGTGTGCCCGCGCGCCTGCAGGGCCCGCACCATGCCCCGCTTCTGCGCGGGGCTCACCCGGCCGAACACGGTGCGCTCCTCCAGCACGTCCGCGAGGCCCTCGCCGTGCTCGGGGAGGGTGCGCGCATCCACGGGCACCTCCGCGCCGGGCAGCGAGAGCTGGCCGGCGACCGCCCCGACCGAGGCCGCGTTGTCCCCGGAGATGACCTTCACCGTGACGTGCTGGGCCCCGAAGTAGTCGAGGGTGGGCCGGACGTCCCCGCGCACCTTCTGCTCGAGCACCACGAGCGCCGCGGGTTCGATCTCAGGCTGGGCGGGAGGCACGACGGCGGCCGGCAGATCTGCGGCGCGCGCCAGGAGGAGCACCCGCAGGCCGCGGGCACCGATCTCCTCGGCCTCGGCCCGTGCCGGCGAGGAGTCCGGGAGGAGGACGTCCGGGGCCCCGAGCAGCCACGCGCCGTGGCCCTCGAACGCGACGCCGCCGTACTTCCGGGCCGACGAGAACGGCAGGGTCTGGGCCGCCGCCCAGCCGGGGGACTCAGGGAACGCGTCCCGGATCGCCTGCATGCTGGCGTTCGGGCGCGGGTCTGCGGCGGCGAGCGCCGCGAGGGCGAGCCGGTGCTCCGGAAGGTGCAGGCCGGCGTCGTGCGTCTCCGCCAAGGCCCCCGGGAGCCCGCGCACCTCGGCGAGCTCCATCGCGTTCTCGGTCAGGGTGCCGGTCTTGTCGGCGCAGACCACGTCCACGCGGGCCAGCCCCTCGATCGCCGGCAGCTCGTTGACGAGGCAGTTGCGCCGCCCGAGCCGCACCACGCCCACGGCGAACGCGATCGTGGTCATGAGGATGAGCCCCTCGGGAACCATGGGCACGAGGGCCGCGACCATGCCGCGGAGGGCGTCCGGGAGCTCCTGCCGGCCCGTGAGCTGGTTGTAGACCGAGAGGAGGCCCGCGGGCACGAGCAGCCACGTGATGACCTTGAGGATCGTGTTGATGCCGCTGCGCAGCTCGGAGTCGACGAGGGTGAACTTGCTCGCCTCGGCCTCGAGCTGGGCCGCGTAGGCTTCCCGGCCTACCTTCGTGGCCCGGTAGAGCCCCGTGCCGGAGGAGACGTAGGAGCCCGAGAGGACCGGGCTGCCCGGCGCCTTGGGGATCGGGTCGGCCTCCCCGGTGAGCAGGGACTCGTCGAGCTCGAGGCCGTCCGCCCACAGCACCTCGCCGTCCACGACGGCCTGGTCGCCGGGCCCGAGCTCGATCACGTCGTCGAGCACGATCCGATGCGGCGGCAGCTGCACGGTGCCCCCGTCCCGGCGCACGTGGGGGTGTGCCTGGCCGACGATCGCGAGCCGGTCCAGGGTGCGCTTGGCGCGGAGCTCCTGGACGATGCCCACCATCGAGTTGGCCACGATGAGGCCCGCGAAGAGTCCGTCCAGCAGGGGGCCCGTGGCGAAGATGATCGCCGCGAGCACCGCGAAGATCGCGTTGATGCGCGTGAAGACGTTCGCCCGGACGATCTCCCAGGTGCTGCGGCCCGGGCGCGCGGGGACGTCATTCGTGGCGCCGGATGCGACCCGCTCGGCGACCTCCTCGGCGGTCAGCCCGTGGGCCGGTCCGGGGGCGCGTCCCGCGGACGGCCCGGCAGCGGTCCCCTCACCCATGGTCCAACACTAGTCGGCGTGCGAAGGCCTCCAGCATTCGATCCAGAGGGGGCCGGCCGCGGTCTGGGCGCGGCCCACGGGGTCGAGCTGGCCGTCGTGGCCGATGGCGTAGGACGTGACGTGGCCTGACCGCTCCCCGCACGCGAGGAGCCACCCGCCGGAGGGATCGATCCCGATGCCGCGGGGCTGCGCCTCCGTCTCGGTCCGCCGCAGGAAGGAGAGGCGGCCGCCATGGCCCACGGCGAACGCGGCGATGGTGCTCGTGGAGCGCTCAGTCACGTAGACGAAGCGCTCGTCCGGGGTCAGGCGGATGTCCGCGCACCACGCCACGCCGGGCCCCGGATCCGGGGTGCTCGGCGAGCGGATCGGGCCAGGCTCCAGGCCCAGGCCCTCCACCGCTGAGGTCCGCTGGAGGAGCTCGAGCGCGCCCGTGCCGGGGTCGCGGGAGTAGACGTCCACGGTGCCGGTGCGCTCGTGGCTCACGTACACGCGCCGGCCGTCGCCGCTGTGGCGCAGGAAGCGCGGCCCCGAGCCCGGGGAGGCGTCCACGTGGCCGGCGGCCCGGACCACCGACCCTCCGGACGCCGCGGCATCCCCTGCCCCGGCGTAGAGGGGGAACCACGAGATGCGGTCCGCCCCGAGCGAGGCCGCGTAGACGAAGCGGCCGTCTGGGCTCGGGACGGCCGAGTGGGTGTTGGGGCCCGAGCGGTACTCGGTGACCGGACCGGCGGAACCGTCGGGGCCCGCGGAATCCTGCGGGACGGCGTAGGCCGCCATGAGCCCCTCGTGGTACGAGGCGCTGAAGAGCACGCCGCGGTCCGGCCGCAGCGACAGGAAGCAGGTCGTGGCGGGGACCTCGCGGGCGGCCGCCGCCGAGGCGGTGCCGCTCATGGGGTCGAGCGCGAGGGCCACGGTGCGCCGAGGCTCCCCGTTGACCCCGGCGTACAGAGTTCCCGCCGAGTCGAGGGTGAGGGCCGTGACCTTCGGCAGCCCCTCGGCGCGGGAGACGTGCTCAAGTTGGCCGGACAGCGGGTCGAGGAAGAGCGTGTCGACGGCGCCGCCCCCGGCGCAGGCGACGAAGACGAAGGTGGGGGCCATGGCTCCTCCTGAGTCCGACGTGGTGGGGCGCGCGTTGGCGACCACGGTAGCAAGGCCGGCATGGCATGGATCACAGACAGGTCTTGTATAGCGCTGCTATATCGACTACCGTAGCGGCCATGCGCAAGGGGGCGGTCGAGGTGGCCGGAGGTGCTGCGGCGGACGGGCCACAGCAGCGCGCCGCCGCACCCTCACCCAGGGAGCGGATCCTCCAGGCGGCCATGGAACTCGTGGCCGCCTCGGACGGGAACACCGTCTCCACGCGCCAGATCACCGAGAGGGCGGGCGTCACCGCGCCCACGCTCTACCACCACTTCGGGGACAAGGACGGCCTCATGGAGGCGGTGGTGGCCCGGGGCTTCGAGGAGTTCATCCGCAGCGAGGGCAGCATCGAGCACACGGATGCGCCCATCGAGGACGTCAAGCGGCTCTGGGACGTGCACGTGCAGTTCGGCGTGACCCACGCCCAGCTGTACCTGCTGATGTTCGGCAATGCCGGCCCGAGCCGCCGCCCAGGGGTGGTCGTGGAAGCCGAACGGCTGCTCGAGGCCGAGCTCACAAGGCTCGCCGTCGCCGGGCACCTCGCCGTCCGTCCCGTCGAGGCGGCCCGTGCCGTCCTCGCCTCGAACATCGGGGTGACCCTCATGCTCATCGCGGACGCGGACGGAGACGCGGCTGCCCGAGACGCGGCTGCCGGGGACACGTCCCTGGCGGCTGCAGAGCCGCTGTCCACCTCCGCCCTGTCCGTGCAGACCCGGGACGCAGTGCTGCGCTCGGTGCTCACGGACCCCGCCCTCGTTGACACTCCCCGCGCGGGAGCGCCGGCCGGCAAGGACGGGCAGCCCAGCTACGTGGCTGCCGCCATCGCCCTCAACGCCACGCTCCAGTCCTCGCACCCGGACCAGCTGTCCGGCACCGAGATGAAGCTCTTCCTCGAATGGCTCCACCGGCTCTCGAGCGCGCCCGCCGCGCCGCCCGGGCGCCGGACCGACCGGACGAGCTGACCCCGATCCCAGCAGCCGCGCGCTGCGTCCTGAACAGAAAGCAGGATCACCATGTCGACCACAGCAGCGCCGTCGCGACTGCACACGGCCCGGGCCGGGGTGCAGAAGTTCGGCACGTTCCTCTCGGGCATGATCATGCCGAACATCGGCGCCTTCATCGCCTGGGGCCTCATCACCGCCCTCTTCATCGAGAAGGGCTTCATCCCCGTCCCCGAGCTCGGCGGCTTCGGCAACGGCCCGGACGGGAAGCCCTACACGGGCCTCGTCGGCCCGATGATCACCTACCTCCTGCCGCTCCTCATCGCCTACACCGGCGGCAAGATGGTCTACGACATCCGCGGCGGCGTGGTCGGCGCCATCGGCACGATGGGCGTCATACTCGGTGCCGGCATCCCGATGTTCATCGGCGCCATGATCATGGGACCGCTCGGCGGCTGGACCATGAAGAAGCTCGACGCGATCTGGACTCACAAGATCAGGCCCGGCTTCGAAATGCTCGTCAACAACTTCTCGGCCGGCATCTGGGGCGCCATCCTGGCCCTCGTCGGTTTCTACGGCATCGCGCCCGTGGTCGCGGCCGGCAGCGAACGAGCCGGTAAGGCTGTGGAGTTCCTCGTCAACAACGGCCTCCTCCCGCTGACGTCGCTGCTCATCGAGCCGGCGAAGGTCCTCTTCCTCAACAACGCCATCAACCACGGCGTCCTCACCCCGCTCGGCACCCAGCAGTCCCTCGAACAGGGCAAGTCGATCCTGTTCCTCCTCGAGGCGAACCCCGGCCCCGGCCTCGGCGTCCTGCTCGCCTACATGTTCTTCGGCCGCGGCGCGGCCAAGGCCTCGGCCCCCGGTGCGGCGCTCATCCACTTCATCGGCGGCATCCACGAGATCTACTTCCCGTACGTGCTCATGAAGCCGATCCTCATCCTCGCCACCATCGGCGGCGGCATGACCGGCATCGCCACGCTCGCGATCACCCACTCCGGCCTCGTGGCCCCGGCGGCTCCGGGCTCGATCATCGCCGTGCTCGCGCAGACCGCGCGGGACAGCTACTTCGGCGTGATCCTGTCCGTGATCCTCGCGTGCGCCGTCTCGTTCATCATCGCCTCGGTGATCCTGCGCGCGTCGAAGGACAAGGGCGAGGGCGACCTCGCGGCCGCCACGTCCCAGATGGAGAGCATGAAGGGCAGGAAGTCCATGGCCTCGAGCGTGCTCGGGGGCGGCGCGGGCGGCGTTGCGACGGCGACCGAGATCAAGAAGATCGTCTTCGCGTGCGACGCCGGCATGGGCTCCTCCGCCATGGGCGCCTCGGTGCTGCGCAACAAGATCCGCGCCGCGGGCCACAAGGACGTCACGGTGGTCAACCAAGCGATCGCGAACCTCACCGACACCTACGACATGGTCGTGGTCCACCAGGACCTCGCCCTCCGCGCGGAGCAGAAGACCCCGAGCGCCCAGATCGTCACGGTCGACAACTTCATGGGCAGCCCCAAGTACGACGAGATCGTCGCGCTCCTGGACGAGCAGGAGGCCACCGAGGACGTTCCGTTCGAGGGCGTCGCAGCCAAGTCCGAGCCCGCCTCGGAGTCGGAGGCCGCGGCCTCCCACGTCCCGGTGCCGCATCGTCACGCGGAGACGCCGGACGTGCTGCGCCGCCAGTCGATCGTCCTCACCGGCACGGCGGCGGACATGGCCGCTGCGATCGACGAGGCCGGCCGCCTGCTCAAGGAGGCGGGCGCGGTCGACGACGCCTACGTGGCCTCGATGCACGAGCGCGAGGGCTCGGTCTCCACGTACATGGGCAACTTCCTCGCCATCCCGCACGGGACCAACGAGGCCAAGGACCACATCCAGGCCTCGGCCGTGACGTTCGTCCGCTACGACGAGCCGGTCGACTGGAAGGGCAAGCCGGTGAAGTTCGTCGTCGGCATCGCCGGCAAGGGCAAGGAGCACCTCGGCATCCTCGCAAAGATCGCCAAGGTCTTCGGCGACAAGGAGCAGGTGGCCCGCCTCGAGTCCGCAACGACGGCCGACGAGGTCCTGGACATCTTCGGAAAGGTGAACGCGTGAGCGACGCAGCGACAGGGTCCCGGGGTACCGCGGTCCACTTCGGCGCAGGGAACATCGGCCGCGGCTTCGTGGGGCTCCTGCTCCACAACGCCGGATACCGGCTCGTGTTCGCCGACGTCGCGGCGCCCCTCATCGACGCGATCAACGCCACCCCCTCGTACACCGTGCACGAGGTGGGCGAGGGCGGCGTCGACCACGTGGTGGACGGCTACACGGCGGTGAACTCGGCCACGAACGAGGCCGAGCTCGTCGACCGGATCGCGGAGGCGGAGATCGTCACCACGGCGGTGGGCCCGAGCATCCTCAAGTTCGTCGCCCCGGCGATCGCGCGCGGCATCGCCGCGCGGCCCGCCGGCGCTGGCCCGCTCGCCGTGATGGCGTGCGAGAACGCGATCAACGCCACGGACATCCTCGAAGCGGAGATCCGCTCCGCGGCGGCGGGGGAGGGGCTCGACGACGCGGCCGTGGACGCGCGCGCCGTGTTCGCCAACACCGCCGTGGACCGGATCGTGCCGACCCAGGACCCCGCCGGCCTCGACGTGCGCGTCGAGCCGTACTTCGAGTGGGCGATCGAGCAGGAGCCCTTCGGCGACGACGTGCCCGAGATCCCCGGCGTCACGTGGGTGGACTCGCTCGGGCCGTACATCGAGCGCAAGCTCTTCACCGTCAACACCGGGCACGCCTCGGCGGCGTACTTCGGGCGGCGCGCCGGGGCCGAGAAGATCTCGGACGCCCTGGCCATGCCCGAGGTCCGGGCGAAGGTCGAGGCCGTCCTCGCCGAGACCAAGTCGCTGCTCGTGGCCAAGTACGGCTTCGCGCCCGAGCAGCAGCAGGCGTATGTGGAGAAGATCCTCGGCCGGTTCGCCAACCCGGAGCTGCCGGACACGGTGGAGCGCGTGGGCAGGGCGCCGCTGCGCAAGCTGTCCCGGCACGAGCGGTTCATCGGCCCCGCCGCCGAACTCGCCGAACGTGGCATGCCGGCCGACGCGCTCGTGGCGGCGATGGGCGCGGCTCTCGCCTTCGATGCCGCCGACGACGAGGAGGCCCAGCGCCTTCAGGCCATGTTGGCCGGCGAGTCCACCGACGAGGCCCTCGTCGAGGAGATCACCGGCCTCGCCGCCGGCCACCCGCTCCACAACGCGGTCGCGGCCCGGGTCAAGGAGGCGAGGGCCTCACAGCCCGGCTGAGCACCGCCCCCGAGCCCCGTGAGGGGTCATGTCCCTGCCGTGAGGGGTCATGTCCCTAGGACGCCGCAGACGGCGCTCGCAGGGACATGACCCCTCAACCTTGGGAGGTGATTCCTCACGCTTGGGACATGACCCCTCATCGCAGGGACATGACCCCTCAAGGCGGTGGGTCGGGTGGGGGGAGGGGGCCCGCTCGCTAGATGGCGACGGCGAGGATGCGCGAGCTTGTGCCCTCGTTCGTCGCCATCCACAGCTCCCGCTGCCCCGGGACCCGGACCACGTCGCGGAGCCGCCCGTACTGGCCCCTGAAGTACTCGGCCGCGCCCGGAAGGGTCCCGCCGCCGGGCACCGGCGAGCCCGGGGCCGGGAGCGGGAGCCGCCACAGCCGCTGGCCCCGCAGGCAGGCCACATAGGCGATGTCGTCCACAATGGCGAGGGCGCTCGGCGATGCGTCCGCCGTGTTCGGCCAGACGTGGACGGCCGGGACGCTGCCGTTGGCACTGCGGGCGCCGGTCACGGCGGGCCACCCGTACTGGGCGCCCGGGGCGAGCAGGTTGAGCTCGTCATCGCGGTCGGGCCCGAGCTCGCTCGCCCAGAGGCGCCCGCCTGAGTCCCAGGCGAGGCCCTGCACGTTCCGGTGGCCGTACGTGTAGACCCGGGTCCCGAAGGGGTTCCCCGCCGCGGGCGAACCGTCGAGTGCGACGCGCAGGACCTTCCCGCCGAGGCTGCCGAGGTCCTGGGAGTTGGACTGGCGCGTCGCGTCGCCGGTGCCGATGTACAGCATGCCGTCCGGGCCCACCTTGATCCGGCCGCCATTGTGGAACGTCCCGGCGGGGATCCCGTCCACCAGCACCCGCTCTCCGCCCACCGAGTGCCCGTCCCAGCGCAGGGCCACGACCCGGTTGCCGGGGCCGGCGGTGCAGTAGGCGAAGACCGTGGCATCCGCGGCGAACTTCGGCGAGAGCTCGAGGCCGAGGAGGCCGCCCTCGCTCGTGTCGGTCCGGACGTCGACCCGGCCGGCCTCGCGGGCCGCGCCGCCGCCCGCGGGAACCTCGAGGATGCGGCCGGTGCCGCGTTCGGACACGAGCGCCGAGCCGCCGGGAAGGAAGACGATCGACCACGGCGTGTCCAGCCCGCCGGCAACAGTCCCGGTCACCCGCGGGGAGGGTGCAGCGCTCGAGGCCGTGCCGGGCGCTGGGCTGCCGGCCGCGGAGGAGGTGGTGGCAACTGATGAGGACGGGGCGGTGGACGACGGCGTGCACGCGCCGAGCGCCGCGGCCGCGCCGGACGCCGTGCCCGCCAGCGCGAGCCCGAGGAACGCCCGGCGGGAGGTCAGGCCCATCCCCGCACGCCCTCCCGCGGCGGCCGGGCGGGGCGTGCCTGAGCCGGGGCAGAGAAAAACCTGCATCGCGCCATTGAGATGCAGGTCACGCTTTCGAGTGTAGGCAGGCACGGACGGCGCAGACAAGTTCTTCCGGGAAAAAGATGCATGCCTGCTGCCGATTATCAGGACCAGGCCGTCCGGGGCCGCCCGATCCGCTCGCCGTCCGCCTCGACCTCCACCCGTTCGTCGAAGAACGCCACCAGGCCGCGGATCTGGGCCATCTCCGGGAAGCTGGGCGTCGCGGCCCCGTAGCTCCACGCCACGGGCCGCGCCTCGCCCAGGCCCGGCGCGGTCCAGTACTCCGCGACGCCCTTGTACGGGCAGACCGTGCGCAGCGGGTCCTCGGCGAGCCGGTCCCAGCGGACGTCCTCGCGGCGGAAGTAGGTCCGCGGCGGGAGCCGGCCCTCGAAAAGGCGCACCGTCTCGCTGGACTCGGCGAGGACCAGGCCCTCGAGCAGGACGCGCACGTGCGCGCGGCTGGCCCGCATGTCGATCCGGCTGAAGGGGTCCCTCGCATGGCCGATCACCGGCTCGTCCTCCTCGAACCACGCGAACGCGTCGGTGTCGAAGGCCACGTAGCCGGCGAGGTCGGGGTCGGCGAGCCGGAACGCCGCGCCCGGCAGCCTGATCCCGCCGACGACGACGGCGAGCGGCTCGCCGTCGGCCGTGTGGGACGAGAACGGGTCCGGCGAGCTCGGCGGCCCCGACGCCTCCGGTGCCTCCGCGGCCCCCGCGGGGGCCGCGCCGAGCGGCTCGAGGCGCGCCACGACGTCGTCCTCCGGCACGGCATGGAGGGGCAGGTACCGGTTCGGCTCCCACAGCACGACGGCGCGCCGCGAGTCGAGCACGAGGACGTCGCCGAGGCGGGCCCGGAGCCGCTTGGGGGTGGGCTCGTACCGGAGCTGGGGGAGGAGCCGCTTGAGCTCGCGGGAGATCCTGATGGCCATAGGGCAAGCGTGGCCCGTGGCGCCGGGGATGGCAACGGGGCCCCCGGCGCGTTGCGCGCCGGGGGCCCCGTCCAGGTCGGGCAGCGTCCGGGGTCAGCGGCAGGAGCCGCCCTGGCCGAGGTGCTGGCCCTCGTTGCCGTCGCAGTACGTCCCCGGGACCACCGAGCCGCTCGAGGGATCGAGGATCAGGCCGTCCCGGCGCGGCTGGGCGTCGAAGTTGAACATCGCGCCCAGCGAGCCCGCGGTGGCGTCGAAGGAGCCGTCGCCGAGCCGGCCGAGGCCCCAGTTGTCCTCGATGAAGCGCAGGACGGAGGACTGCTGGGTCTGCGTGTGGTCCACGAAGTTGCTCTTCGCGTAGGGCGAGACCACCAGCAGCGGCAGGCGCTGGCCGGGGCCGCAGCGGTCCTGGTAGCCGCCCAGGATCGGCGTCCCGGCCGCGGCGGCGTTCTGGCACCAGGCGGCGTCATTCGCCGGGTCGTTGGAGGCGTTCTTCACCTGGGCCGCGACGTGGTCGTACCAGCCGTCGGAGTCGTCGTAGGCGAGGACCACGGCCGTGGAGTCCCAGTTCTTCGACTTCTGGATCGCGTTGATCTCGTTCACCACGAACTGCTGCTCGTCGATCGGGTCCGAGTAGCCGGCGTGCCCGTCCTGGTACATCGGCGCCTTGAGGAAGGAGACCGCGGGCATGCTGTCCGTGTTCACGACCTTGTCGAAGTCGGTCATGTCGTACTGGTGGTTGGCCGGGCCGCTGTGGCCGATCTCGGCGTCGCTCGCCGGCGCGACGTGGTGGGGGTTCGCCGTGGAGGCGTAGTACTGGAACGGCTCGTGGTGCGGGCTGTAGTCGATCGAGGAGACCCCGGCGACGGACGTGTGCTTCGTGGTGCACTGGGCGTAGTCCGTGCCCTTGATCGTCGCCGTGCCCTGCGGGCGGAAGCCGCCCTGGAACCAGCCCCACGAGACGCCCTTGGCGTTGAGGAGGTCGCCCACGTTGGTGCCCTGCATGGCGGCGAGGGCGTTGGACTTGGCGTGGCTGTTGTCCGAGCAGTCGTCGAAGGCCGGGTCGGGATCGCCCGTGACGGTGCCGACGCCCTGCGTGTTCGGGGACTTGACCGTGTACGCGTCGGGGGCTGAGGTCTGCTGGCCCGTGAACGGGTCCACGCTCACCACGCCGTGCGTCTGGCCGGAGACCAGGTTCAGGGCGCCCGGGGTCGAGGGGCCGAACTCGTCGTCGTAGCTGTTGTCGCTCATCGCGAAGTGCTGGGCGTAGTTCCACATGCCGGTGACGGTGTTGCCGTCGTAGTAGCCCATGGTGAGGCCGTCGCGGCCGTACAGCGGCGCGCCGCAGGCGTCGGTGCTCGTGTACTGGACGAACTTGTCCATGAGGCCGCCGTTGTACGCCTGCTGCTCGGGCTTGTAGGCGTGGTCCTGGTCGCAGGTGCCGGCCTGGGACGGGCTGAGGCGGAACGGCTGCACGGAGTTCGGGTTGTGCGGCGCGAGCAGGCCGGCGCTGGCGAGGGTGTCGACCTTCTTCGGCGTGTTCGGCGCGGCCGTGAAGGACGACGCCGCGGCGCCGGTTCCCTGGACCTTCTCACCCGGGGCGTTGGCGGCCTTCGGGTACGTGGCGAAGTAGTGGTCGAACGAGACGTTCTCGCCGAAGATGACGACGACGTGCTTGATGGGCGTGGAGGTCGTGGACGCGGCCTGGGCGGGCACGGCAGCGGCGACGCCTCCGGCCGCCGCGGCGGCGAACGCAACGGCGCTCGTCGCGGCCGCGGCGCGGATGCTGAACTTGGGCATGGGCTGTGACTTTCTCACGGTGGATGGTGGCCCCGGATGGCGGTGCGAGTGGTTCCCCGCACCGACCCTAAGACGGCGGTCCGCCGGAAGTTCCCGGTTTGGCCCGGGCTTCCCCATGAGTTCAGCAAGTGTTCACCCCCGGGGCGGAGGGCCCTCGTCAGCTGCGCGTGTGCAGCCCGTCGAAGAGGACGGCCACGACGTCGTCGGCGAGCTTCGCGGGGGTGAGCGAGCCTCCGGGGCGGTACCACTCGACGATCGAGTTGATCGTGCCGAAGAGCAGGCGGGACGCCGTGCGCGGGTCGATGTCCGTGCGGATGGTGCCCTCGGCACGGGCCTCGCCGATGAGCTCGGCGACCTTGCGGTCGAAGCTGCGGCGGCGCTGCAGGGCGGCGCGCTCCGTCTCGGTGTTCCCGCGCAGGCGCAGCAGGAGCGTCACGAACGGCAGCCGCTCCGTGAGCACACGGACGGTCGAGCGGACCACGAACTCGAGGCGCTCCTCGGCGCTGCCGGACTGCGACTCCGGCGCCTCCCAGACCGACTCCAGGCCCCCGAGGGCCTGCTCGAGGGCGAGCGAGAGGAGGTCCTCCTTGGAGGGCACGTGGTGGTAGATCGCGGACTTCGAGATGCCCAGGTTCTCGGCCAGGATGCCCATGCTCGTTGCGTCGTAGCCATGCCGGTTGAAGACCTCGACGGCGACGTTGAGCACCGTCTGCTGGTCGTAGCCGGGGCGGCCCCGGCGGCCCGTGGAGGAGGGGGCGCCGGAGGCGGTGGTGGGGGCTGTAGGCATGGGATCCAGTCTAGGGAAGGGAACGGGGCCGCCGGATTCACCGGCGGCCCCGTCGGTGAGGGGCGTCAGGCCTGCTTCTCGCGCAGGTCGTAGATGCGGCGGAGCTTGCCGTTGGAGCGCTCGAGCGAGCCGGGCTCCACGACGTCGATCCGGCACGAGGAGCCGATGTGGATCTTGATCTGCTGGCGCAGGGAGGCGCCGGCGGCGTCGCGCTGGTCCGGCGTGGTGCCCTCGCGCGGCTCGATCCGGACGGTGAGCTCGTCCATGCGGCGGCCCTCCGGGCGGGTGAGCACGAGCTGGAAGTGCGGGCTCAGCTCCGGGATCCGCAGGGCGATCTCCTCGATCTGCGAGGGGAACAGGTTCACGCCGCGCAGGATGATCATGTCGTCCGTGCGGCCCGAGATGCGGCCCATGCGCCGGTGGCCCGGGCGGGCGGTGCCCGGCAGCAGGGTCGAGAGGTCCTTGGTGCGGTACCGGATGATCGGCAGGGCCTGCTTGGTCAGCGAGGTGAAGACGAGCTCGCCCGTCTCGCCGTCGGCCTTGGTCTTGGTGAGGTCGAACGGGTCGACGATCTCGGGGCGGAAGTGGTCCTCCCAGATGTGCGAGCCGTCCTGGGTCTCGACGGACTCGCCGGCCACGCCGGGGCCCATGACCTCCGAGAGGCCGTAGATGTCCGAGGCCTTGATGCCGAACATCTCCTCGAGCTCGGCGCGCATCTCATTGGTCCACGGCTCGGCCCCGAGCACGGCGTACTTGAGCGAGGTCTTGCGGGGGTCGAGGCCCTTGTGCAGCATCGCGTCGCCGATGGTGAGCAGGTAGGTCGGCGTGCAGCAGATGGCGTCCGGGGCGAAGTCCCCGATGAGCTGGATCTGCTTCTCGGTCTGGCCGCCGGACATGGGGATGACGGTCGCACCGAGCTTCTCGATGCCCGAGTGCGCGCCGAGGCCGCCGGTGAACAGGCCGTAGCCGTAGGCGTTGTGGACCTTCATGCCGGGGCGCACGCCCGCGGCGCGGAAGCAGCGCGCCACGATCGTGGCCCAGGTGTCGAGGTCCTGCCGGGTGTACCCGACCACCGTCGGGCGGCCGGTCGTGCCGGAGGAGGCGTGGATGCGGGTGACCTCGTTCATGGGCACCGCGAACATGCCGAAGGGGTACTCCTCGCGGAGGTCCTCCTTGGTGGTGTACGGGAACTTCGCGAGGTCGTCGAGCTCCTTGAGGTCCTCGGGGCGGACCCCGGCCTCGTCGAACTTGCGCGTGTAGTGCGGCACACGCTCGTAGGCGTACTTGACGGTCTCCTGCAGCCGGGTCAGCTGCAGGGCCTCGATCTGGTCGCGGCTCATCGTCTCCTCGGCGTCGAGGACAGCGGGGCCGAAGGCCGAGGAGGCCGGGGTCTCGGGGGCGGATGCGGTCTGGGTCACTGCGGTGCTCACTTCGTTGTCGGCTGGGGAGGGGCGGGGTCGATGCGGGGAGCGGGTCCGTGGCGCACAGCGGGCGGGCACACGCCGTCGTGCTCTTGCGCAGGGCCGGGCGGCCCGGCTAGCGCTGGGGGATCGTCCGGGAGCGTCCGCGGAACTCGACCACGAGGCGGCCGGGGGACTCCGCCGTGTGGGGGGTGTCCGCGGGGGAGGCGAAGACCTGGATGTCGTAGAGGCCGCTGCGGCCCGCATGGGCCCGCCGGGCGGCGACGGCGGTGATCAGCTCGCCCTCGTGGGCGGGGGCGAGGAAGTTCACGTCGACGCCGGAGGCGACGGTCATGGTGCTGTGGCCCTCCTCGGGCGTGTGCGGGTTGCACGCCAGGGCGAACGCCGAGTCGGCGATGGCGAAGAGCATCCCGCCATGGGCGATGCCGAAGCCGTTGAGCATCTCCCGCCGCAGCGTGGTGGACACGGTGGCCGTGCCGTCGCCGAGCTCGAGGACCGACAGGCCCATCCATTCCGTCGCGTAGTCGTCCGTGAGGATCGGGTGGGCCAGCGTGTGGGCGGGAGCAGCTTCGCTCATGGGGCACCTTCTCGCAATTCTTTACCGAATGTTCATTAGGTAATCCCATAACGCCCGGACGTGTCAAGGAGCACACCCCGCGGTGACCCGCCCGGAGGGTGCTGAGCGAGCTCGCCGGGGACCTGCAAGACTGGTCCTGACCAGCCCGGCGGCACCCGAACAGGAGCCCACATGTCACGAGGCATCTACGTCAGCGCCACCACCCCGGGATCGGGGAAGTCGCTCATCGCCCTCGGAGTGGCCGAGGCGCTCCACGCCCGCACCGGGAGCATCGGATTCTTCAAGCCCGTGGTCCTCGCGGACACCCCGGACGAGGACCCGATGGTGGCGCTCATGCGCTCGCAGTTCGACCTCGCCCCCGCCGTGTGCCGGGGCGGCCTCACGGCCCGGGAGGTCCGCCGGCTCCTCGCCGAGGGGCAGCGGGAGGAGATCGACGCCCGGTGCGTCGAGGTCTTCGCCGAGATCGCCGCCCGCGTGGACATCGTGGTCGTGGAGGGCACGGACCTGACCGGCCAGGACTCCGCCGTCGAGTTCGCCCTCAACGCCCGGCTCTCCAACGACCTCGGCTGCCCCATGCTCGCCGTCGTGAGCGGCAGGGACCGCACCCCTGAGGAGATCGCCGACGCCGTCGACGTGGCACGGAAGGAGCTCTACGCAGCCCGCTGCAGCCTCCTGGTGATGATGGTCAACCGCGCCGACCCCGAGCAGATGGACGCGATCAGGGCCGCCATCCGGCCCGGTGCGTCCCACCGGCCGGTCTACGTCCTCCCCGAGCTTGCGGAGATCTCCCGGCCCACCACGGGGGAGGTCTCCGGTGCGCTCGCGCTGCGGCAGATCGCCGGGAGCGCCGACATGGAGCGCGAGGTCAGCGGCGTGAAGGTCGCCGCGATGAGCGTGGCCAACTTCATCGGCGCGCTCGAGAACGGCGACCTCGTGATCGTGCCGGGCGACCGGGCCGACGTCATGGTCGGAGCCCTCGCCTCGACGTTCTCTCCCGAGTTCCCGGTCCCGGCCGCGATGGTCCTCACCGGTGGCCTCGCCCCGGACGCGCACATCCTCCCGCTGCTCGCCCAGGCGCCGTTCCCGGTCTTCGCCTACGAGGGCGATACCTACCACGCCGCCCGCAGCGTCTCCGAGGTCCGCAGCGAGATCTGGACCGGCCACCGCCGGAAGGTCGCCTCGGCCCTGGGGGCGTGGGCCCGGCACGTGGACGACGACGAGCTGGTCGAGCGGCTCAACCTGCCCCGACCGGACACGATGACGCCGCTGCGGTTCCTGCACGAGCTGATCGGCCGGGCCCGCGCCCAGCGCACCCGCATCGTGCTGCCAGAGGGCACGGACGTGCGCATCCTGCGGGCCGCGGACATCCTCCACCGCCGCGACGTGTGCGACCTGACGCTGCTGGGCAACGAGAGCCAGGTCCGCGAGATCGCGGCCGCCAACGGCGTCCCGCTCGAGGGCATCGACGTGGTCGATCCGGCCCTCTCCCCGCTGCGGGAGCGCTTCGCCGAGGAGTACGCCCGGCTGCGCGCCCACCGCGGCGTGGACCTCGCCAAGGCCCTCGAGGTCATGCTCGACGTGAGCTACTTCGGCACCATGATGGTCCAGCTCGGGATCGTGGACGGGATGGTCTCCGGCGCCGCCCACACGACCGCCCACACCATCAGGCCGGCGCTCGAGTTCGTCAAGACCAAGCCCGGGGTCAAGATCGTCTCGTCGGTGTTCCTGATGCTCATGGCCGACCGCGTGCTCGTCTACGGGGACTGCGCCGTGAACCCGGAGCCGAACGAGGAGCAGCTCGCGGACATCGCGCTGGCCTCGGCGGAGACCGCGGCCCAGTTCGGCGTCGAGCCCCGGGTGGCGATGCTCTCCTACTCGACCGGCCTCTCAGGATCCGGGGAGGCCGTGGACAAGGTCCGCCGCGCCACCGAGCTCGTCCGCACCCACCGTCCGGACCTCGCCGTGGAAGGCCCCATCCAGTACGACGCCGCCGTGGACGCCTCGATCGCCGCCTCGAAGCTGCCCGGATCGGACGTGGCCGGGCAGGCGACCGTGTTCATCTTCCCGGACCTCAACACCGGCAACAACACCTACAAGGCGGTCCAGCAGTCCTCGGGCGCCGTGGCCGTCGGTCCCGTCCTGCAGGGCCTGCGCAAGCCGGTCAACGACCTCTCGCGCGGCTGCACCGTGGAGGACATCGTCAACACCGTGGCCATCACCGCCATCCAGGCCCAGAACGTCCGGGCCGCCCAGCCCGCCGCCCAGTCCGTCTAGTCCCAGCCGTCCAGACCCAGCCCCAGGAGTCCCGCGTGCTCGTCCTCGTCATCAACTCCGGCTCGTCCTCCCTCAAGTACCAGCTCCGCGACGTCGGGGAGGCCGACGGCGGCCAGGAACCGGAGCCCGCGGTCCTCGCCGAGGGGCTGATCGAGCGGATCGGGTTCGACGGCGGCCCCCGGGACCACGCCGAGGCGCTCGGCCTGGTCGACGCCGAGCTGCACCGCGTGCTCGGCGGCCGCGCTGTCGACGCCGTGGGCCACCGCGTGGTCCACGGGGGCGAGCGGTTCTCCGAGCCTGTGCTCGTGAACAACGAGATCATCCGCGCGATCGAGCGGCTCAACCCGCTCGCGCCGCTCCACAACCCCGCGAACGTCCTCGGCCTGCGGGCCATCGCCTCCAAGTGGCCGGACATGCCGCAGGCGGCCGTCTTCGACACCGCCTACCACCGCACCATCCCCGAGCACGCCTGGCGGTACGCCGTCCCGGACTGGCTCTACACCCACCACGGGATCCGCCGGTACGGCTTCCACGGCACCTCGCACCAGTACGTGGCCGGCCGCGCCGCCGAGCTGATGGGGATCGCCCCGGAGGAGTTCGACGGCGTGGTGCTCCACCTCGGCAACGGGGTGTCCGCCACCGCGGTGCAGGGCGGGGAGAGCATCGACACGTCGATGGGCTTCACGCCGCTCGAGGGCCTCGTCATGGGCACGCGCTCGGGGGACCTGGACCCCTCGATCCTCGTGTTCCTCGCCCGCCAGGGGCACGGAGCGGACGAGATCGACGACCTGCTCAACCGCGAGTCCGGGCTCAAGGCCCTCGCGGGCTCGAACGACATGCGCACCGTCGTGGAGGCCGCCGAGGGCGGCGACCGGCGCGCGCAGGTGGCCCTCGACGTCGCCTCGTACCGCGTCGCGAAGTACGTCGGCGGCTACCACGTGGCTGTGGGAGGGGCCAAGGCGATCGTCTTCACCGCGGGCATCGGGGAGAACTCCGCCCCGTTCCGGGCCCGCGTGGCCGCCCGCCTCGGCGCCCTCGGCGTGGTGCTCGACGACGGGCTGAACGCCGTCCGCTCGAAGGAGCCCCGGGCCGTCTCCGCCCCCGAGTCCGCCATCCCGCTCCTGGTGGTCCCCACCGACGAGGAGAGGGCGATCGCGGAGGCGACCGCCGCCGTCGTCCGCCAGCAGGCCAGGCCCGCATGAGACGAGCGCCACACGAGAGCTGGCCCACACGCGAGACCTGAGGCACACTCGCCGGTCCTACACTTGACGGCGGCCCGCGCACCGAAGCGCGGCGCATGTCTGACGAAGGACCCTTGTGCAGCAGAACCACCACGCCTCCCAGCCCCCAGCCGTGTCCGCCGAGGGCTATGAGAGGGCTCTCAGCCGCCGCCATGTGCAGATGATCGCGATGGGCGGCGCCATCGGTGTCGGCCTCTTCATGGGCGCGGGCGGACGGCTCGCCTCGACCGGTCCTGCGCTCGTGTTCTCCTACGCGATCGCGGGCGCCATCGCGTACCTGCTCATGCGGGCGCTCGGCGAGCTGATCATGTACCGGCAGACGTCGGGCTCATTCGTGAGCTACGCGGGGGAGATGTTCGGGGCCAAGGGCGCCTACCTTTCCGGGTGGATGTACTTCGTCAACTGGGCCATGACCGGCATCGCCGAACTGCTCGCGATCGGCCTGTACTTCCAGTACTTCTTCCCGAATGTGCCGGTGGAGGTCTCGGCGCTCTGCGCGCTCGCCCTGCTCGTGGCCGTGAACCTGCTCAGCGTCAGGGCCTTCGGGGAGTTCGAGTTCTGGGCGTCCGTGCTCAAGGTGACCGCGATCTCCCTCTTCCTCGCGGCCGGCACGGTCATGGTGGTCCTCAACACCCGGATCGGTACCACGCACGCGTCCCCGTCGAACCTCCTCTCCGGCGACGGTGGCATGTTCCCGCACGGCTTCTTCGTGATGATCCTCGTGCTCAACGCCGTGATCTTCGCCTACAACGCGATCGAGCTGGTCGGCATCACCGCCGGCGAGATGGAGGACCCGCAGCGGGAGGTTCCCCGCGCCATCCGCGCCGTGGTGCTGCGCATCGTCGTCTTCTACGTCGGCTCCGTCCTGCTCCTGGCGATGCTGCTGCCCTCGGACCAGTACAAGGCCGGCGTGAGCCCGTTCGTCACGGTCTTCGACCAGCTCGGCGTCGGGTGGATCGGCGACGTCATGAACCTCGTGGTCATCACCGCCGCGCTGAGCTCGTCCAACACCGGCCTCTACTCGATCGGCCGCATCTTCCGCACCATGGCCTCCAACGGCCACGCGCCGCATTGGCTCACCCGCATGTCCAAGCGGCACGTGCCCTACGCTGCGATCCTCGCCATCGCCGCCGTGTACCTGGTGGGCATCCTCGTGAACATCTGGGCCGGCGGCACGCACGCGTTCGACCTCGCGCTCAACACCGCCTCGATCGGCGTGATCTTCACGTGGGGCTCGATCTTCGCGTGCCAGCTCATGCTGCGGAAGAAGAAGGGCGACGGCGCGTCCTCGCTTCCGATGCCCGGCTCGCCGTGGACCAGCTGGCTCGGGCTCGCCGCGCTGGCCGCGATCACGGTGCTCATCGCGTTCGACACCATGACGGACAAGGCCACTGGCGAGGTCTTCCCGATCGGCCTGTACACCATCCTCAGCGTTCCGGTGATCGCGCTGCTCCTCTGGCTCGGCTGGCTGCTCGTCCGGCGCCGGGAGGCCGCCGCGGCGGCCGCGTCCGGCGACGTCGAGGCGGAAAGCGTGGACGCGAACGTCTGAGGCCCTCCCGCCTGGGGGGTCGACCCCCAGGAGGTGACCTCCAGGGGTCGACCCCCAGAAGGTGACCTCCAGGAGGCGACCCCCAGGATCAGCGGGGGAGGAGTTCCGTGGCGCCGAGGGCGTCCGCGATGAATGCGTAGTCCCAGGCCCGCTCCCTCCAAGCCTCGTAGCGTCCCGACGCGCCGCCGTGCCCGGCGTCCATCTCGGTCTTGAGCACGATCGGCTGCCCGGACGTGGTGGCCCCGCGCAGCGCCTGGACCCACTTGGCCGGCTCGACGTACAGCACCCGCGTGTCGTTGAAGCTCGTCACGGCGGCCACCTTCGGATACGGGGCCGAGTGCACGTTCTCGTAGGGCGTGTAGGACTTCATGTAGGCGTAGACCTCGGCGTCCTCGATCGGGTTGCCCCACTCCTCCCATTCGAGGGCGGAGAGCGGCAGCTCGGGGTCCAGGATCGTGGTGAGGGCGTCCACGAACGGGACCTGGGCGACGGCGGCCGCGTACTTCTCCGGCGCCAGGTTCAGCACCGCACCGATGAGCAGGCCGCCGGCCGAGCCGCCCATGCAGGCGATCCGGGCCGGGTCCGCCCACCCCGAGGAGGCGACCCAGTCGGTGGCGGCGACGAAGTCGGTGAACGTGTTCCGCTTGTTCAGCTTCTTGCCGTCCTCGTACCAGTGGCGCCCCAGCTCGCCGCCGCCGCGCACATGGGCGACGACGAACACGATGCCCCGGTCCAGGAGGCTGAGCCGGGCCACGGCGAAGGCCGGGTCCATGCTCACCTCGTACGAGCCGTACCCGTAGACGAGGGCCGGGTTCGTCCCGTCCCGCTGGACCGACGCCCGCCGCACCACCGACAGCGGGATGCGCGTGCCGTCGTCGGCCGTCGCCCAGGCCCGCTCCGCCACGTACTGGTCCGGGTCGTATCCGCCGAGCACCGGGGTCTCCTTCCGCAGGAGCAGCTCGCCGGTGGCCAGCACGTAGTCGTAGACGCGCGGGGGAGTGACGTAGGAGGTGAAGCTCAGCCGCGCCACCGGGGCGCCGTGCTCGGTGACACCGCCGCCGGCCGTGTAGAGCTCCTCGCCGAACTGCGGCTCGACGAACGACGGCGTGCGGCCGGTGTCCGCGGCCTCGACGGCGTCCGCGAGGGGTGCGAAGCGGACGGTGGTGACGGTGGCCCGGCGCAGCGTGACGATGAGATGCGTCGCGGAGACGTCCGCCCCCTCGACCTTGACCTGCTCGTCGTGCGGAACGAGCGTCGACCAGCGCTGTTCGGACAGCGGCTTGGACGTCTCGGCCAGGTCGACGACGGAGAGCATGCTGTTCGGGGCCGAGCCCTCAGGGCCCTCGGGGCGCCCGTCGTGCAGGAGCAGCAGCCGCGTGCGGCCGCCGTGCTCGAACGGCTCGGCGGTGTGGAGGATGCGCTCCTCGCGCCCCAGCACGAGCTGGAGGCGGGCGTCGGGGTCGGCCAGGTCGAGGACGCGGGTCTCGGAGTACTCCGAGTTGCCGATCCCCACGAGCAGCCAGCGGCGGTCCGAGGAGAGGTCGATCCCGGTCCACTGCGCGACGTCGTCCTCCTGGTACAGGACGGTGTCCTGCTCCGGCGGGGTGCCGAGCACGTGCACGCGCACCTGGTAGGGGCGCCAGGAGTCGTCCGCGACCATGTAGAACAGCCGGGAGCCGTCCGGATCGAACTCGAGGCCGTAGAACACGCCCTCGATGGCCTCGGGCAGGTGATCCCCCGTGCGGAGGTCCTTGATGCGCAGGGTGAAGGTCTCGTCCCCGGCGGTGTCCACCGAGTAGGCGTACAGGTTCCCGTCGCGGGAGGCCGCGGCCCCGCCGAGCGCGAAGAAGGGGTGCCCCTCGGCCTCGGCGTTCCCGTCCAGCAGCACCTGCTCGCCGGGGACCGCGGTGCCTGGCACGACGGCGGGCGGCGTCCACGCGCCGAGGAGGTCACCGCCGTCGTCCGCGCGGCCGCCGCCATCCGCCGTGACCCGGCAGTAGATCGGGTACTGCTGGCCCTCGACGGTGCGGGCGTAGTACCACCACCCGTCCTTGCGGGCCGGGACGGACAGGTCCGTCTCCTGGGTGCGGCGCCTGATCTCCTCGAAGATCGCCTCGCGGAGGGGCTGCTGGCCGGCCGTGACCGCATCGGTGTAGGCGTTCTCGGCCGTGAGGTGCGCGACGACCTCCGCGCTGTCCTTCTCACGCAGCCATTCGTACGGGTCCACGAAGGTATCGCCGTGGCGCTCGCGCCTCGTGGGCACCTTCTTCGCGACAGGGGCCTCAGGAGCGGTAGCTTCAGTCATGGCCCCACCCTAGCGGCCGCCGCCGACAGCGCTCGCGGAAGCCACCCGCGCGTGCGGTACCATTTCCATGACTGTGCGCACGCCAGCGCCATGACCATTGGGGAGGTACACGCGGGTGGAGCAGGGCACTGGCCTCAGCGCCGAACAAGGGATGTCACTGACGGATTATCTGCGGATAGCGCGGCGGTTCTGGAAGGGCATCGTGGCGCTCGTCCTGGTGTCCACCGTGGCCGCCTTCGGCTGGTACCTCATCCAGCCGCGCATCTATTCTGCCGAGGCGAGCGGCATGGTGATCAGCTCCGGCGCGGACAACCTCTCCTGGTCGCTCGCCGGCGACAGCCTGGCGAAGTCGAAGGCGAAGTCGTACAAGGCCGTCGCCGAGTCCGCGTCCGTCGCGGACCGCGTGATCAGCGACCTCAGCCTGCCCACCACGGCCCAGGACCTCCTGGGGAACGTGACGGTCACCGTGCCGACCGACGGCACCGAGATCCGCGTCGACGCCCGCGACCGGGACCCGGTCCAGTCGCAGAAGGTGGCCAACGACTGGGTGAAGGCCCTCGCGTCCCAGGTCAGCGACCTTGAGCGGGACGCGAACGCCAACACGAAGGGGAACCCCGCCGTGAAGGTGGTGCCGCTCGTGACGGCAATGGTCCCCACAGAGCCGGTCTCGCCCAAGCTCACGCTTGCGCTGGGTGTCGGCGTGGTCGGCGGGCTGCTGCTGGGCCTCGCCTACGCGTTCATCCGCGACCGCGTGGACCGCCGGATCCGCACCTCCGAGGAGGCCGAGCGCTTCGGCTACCCCGTGATCGGCACGCTTCCGCTGGACGACGTCCTGGTGAAGGGCTCCAGCGTCCTCGAGGGGACCGGCGGCCACCAGTTCATGAGCGAGGCGCTGCGCGAGCTCCGCACCAACCTGCGCTTCATCGACGTGGACCACCAGCCGCGGATCGTGCTCGTCACGAGCTCGCTGCCCTCGGAGGGCAAGTCGACCGTGATCGCGAACCTCGCCTCCACCCTGGCGGCCGACGCCGAGCCCGTGATCGTGGTCGATGCGGACCTGCGCCGGCCGAATGTCCACAACGTCTTCGATGTGGTCGGCGACGTCGGGGTGACCGACATCCTCTCCGGGCGCGCCCGGATCGACGATGTCATGCAGACGTGGCCGGGCAACGATCTGGTCCGCGTCCTCGCGGCCGGACACATCCCGCCGAACCCGTCCGAGCTCCTCGGCTCCCAGGCCATGCGGAACCTCCTGGCGACGCTCTCGCAGGACGCGCTCGTGCTGGTGGACGCGCCGCCGGTGCTCCCCTTCACCGACGCCGCCGTCCTCTCCCGCATCGCCGACGGCACCCTGGTGCTGGTGCGGGCCAGCCGGACCAAGGTGGACGAGCTCTCCCACGCCCTGGGCAACATCCAGCGTGTCAAGGGCCGCGTCCTCGGGCTCATCCTCAACGGCATCCCCTCGAAGGGCGCCGACGCCCGCGCCCGCGGGTACTACGGCCGCTACGGCTACGGCGAACCCCCCACGGAGGGCCGCGCGCCGGAAGCAGCGGCGCCGCAGCACGGGGCCGGCAGCCGGCGTGCGGCCGCGGCCGAGGACTGGCTGGGTGCCGGACACGGGCTGGCGGACGACGGCGCGGCGGCGCAGTGGGACCGTCCGGGCGAGGGCAGCGGCCAGCGGGCGCACGGGTTCGCTGCGCCCTACTCGTCGGAGCCCCGTCGGGACATGCCCGCCGAGCCCCGGCAGCCGGAATCGCCCCGCGACCACTCCGGGTGGGTGCAGTCGGGCTACGCCGACGATCCCGACCTCCGTCCCGGCGATGTCGAGGACCCCGCGGCCGACGACGGCGTGTGGCTCCCGGCCCGGGTGCGCGAGTCCTACGGCTCGCGCCGCCGCGGGGTCTGAGGACAGCGCCCGGGGCCTCGCCTCGCAGCAGCACGGCCAGCACGCCGGAAGTCAGGGACTTCCGGCGTGCTTGCGTCTGCGCACGGAGTCCCCGGCCGTGAGGATCGCATCGACCGCGGGCACGAGCTCCTCCGCCATCGTCCGGTACACCTCCGGGCCCTGGCGGAAGGGGTCCGTGACGTCGTCGTCGGCAGCGGCTCCAGCCTGGCGCCGGGCCGCGGCGCCGGAGATCGCCGTCAGCCAGGCGTGGCGGACGCCGGCGACCCCGGCTCCGGCGTCTTCGAGCGCGGTGCCCTCGAGGACCCGCGCGAATTCGCGCAGGGTGAAGGTCTTCCTGAACGCGGACGGCGCGAGCTGGAGGATCGCCGAGCGGTGTTCGGTGGCCAGGGCCAGGACCAGGTCCGCCCCGGTGAGCATCGGCGTCGTGAGCTGGCGGGCCGTGAATCCGGCGAGCGAGGCGCCGAGGGCCGAGGCGATCGCCCGGGATCCCGGCTCGGCCGCGGACCCGACGAGGGCGTGGGTCCCTGCGCTGCGGACCTCTACGGCATCCGGGCAGATCTCGTCGAACCCGGCCTGGAGGAGGCGCTCCGCCAGCGGGGACCGGCAGACATTGCCGGTGCAGACGGTCAGGATTCGCAGGCGGTCGGCGCTCGTCACCGGATCACGCTAGCACCGCCTCATCTGCCGTGCCCGAGGTTCCGGCCGGCCACGTACGCGGCGACCGTGCCGTGCGCCATGGCCGAGGCGAGGGCGTCGGTGGCCCCTTGGTCGAAGCGCACGATGGACTGGCCGTCCGCTGAAGTCCCGATCCCGGCCGTCGGAAGGGTGAAGCCCACGATGTCCGACGGGCGGATGCCCCGCAGCTCCAGGGCCAGGCCGGCCACAGTCCTCGCATCGAGGCTGCCGTCCACCGTGAGGTAGGGCGCGAACTGGCCGACCAGCTGGCTCAGGGTCACGGGATTGGCGATGGTCTGCGGTCTGGCCACCTGCGCTACGAGCGACGTGACGAAGAGCTGCTGGTCGCGGACCCGCTGGTAGTCCCCGTCCGGGAAGGCGTAGCGCTCGCGGACGAACGCGAGGGCCTGGTCGCCGCTGAGCCTCTGGGGCCCGGCGTCAAAGTGGTAGCGCGAGGTCTGGCTCGCGCTGAAGGCCACGGGAACGTCGACCTGGACGCCGCCGAGGGCGTCCGTGAGGGCCCTGAAGCCCTCGAAGTCGACGAGGGCCACGTGGTCGATGCGCTGGTGGAGCAGCGACTCGACGGTCTGGACCATGAGCGGAACGCCGCCGAACGCGAGCGCCGCGTTGACCTTCGCACTCCCGTGCCCGGGGATGGGGACCCAGGTGTCCCGCATGATCGAGATGAGGTACACAGCCTTCCGGTCGGCCGGGACGTGCACGAGGAGCATCGTGTCCGAGCGCTGGTCCGACCCCAGGCCTGCCTCGGCCGCCGAGAGGGCGGCTCCCCGGCTGTCGCTGCCCACCAGGAGGACGTTCACCGGCGTCCGTCCGTCTGCTGCGGGCGTCGCGGTGGGGCGCGTGGACTCCTGCGGGAAGGCGCTGGGGATCTTCTCCGTCTTCGAGTCGTAGGCAGCGGCGAGGCTGCCCAGATAGGCGAGGGCTGCTGTGCCGGCCCCGACGAGGACCGTGAGCGCGACGACCAGCGCGGCGAGCCCACGACGCGTGGCCCGCGTCCGCGCGGGCCCTTCGCTGCGCCTGGCGCTCCCGCCCCGCTGTACCGGAGCGCTGCTCGTCTGGACCATACTGCCGAGCGTGACGGCTGGCCCCGGCGCCGGAAAGGAGCCTGCGCCAAGGCCAGTACGAAGCCCCGGAGATCCGGGTACCCGCCCGGGAAGCGCGGCGCAGCCCCTGCGTACCTTGACGTCAGTATCGGCCGCCCCATATTCTGAACGAACGGTCGGTAATTATTTCTTGAGGAGGAGACATGGCAGCTGCGAACCTGCAGTCCGTGCCCCAGCCCCAGGCTGGACAGGGCGACGACGCCCCGTCCGCTGAGGACATCGCGGGACAGGCATACTTCGATCGCGTCATCGCCGAAGACTCGCGCATCGAGCCGCGCGACTGGATGCCTGCGGCGTACCGCAAGACGCTCGTGCGCCAGGTGTCCCAGCACGCGCACTCCGAGATCATCGGCATGCAGCCGGAGGCGAACTGGATCACCCGCGCCCCGAGCCTCAAGCGCAAGGCCATCCTCATGGCCAAGGTCCAGGACGAGGCCGGCCACGGGCTGTACCTGTACTCGGCGGCCGAGACCCTCGGCACCCCGCGCGACGTCCTCAACCAGCAGCTGCTGGACGGGAAGGCCAAGTACTCCTCGATCTTCAACTACCCGGCCCGCACCTGGGCCGACATGGGCGCCATCGGCTGGCTCGTGGACGGGGCGGCGATCGCCAACCAGGTGCCGCTGTGCCGGGCAAGCTACGGCCCCTACGGGCGTGCCATGGTGCGCGTCTGCAAGGAGGAGTCCTTCCACCAGCGCCAGGGCTTCGAGATCCTCCTCGAGCTCTCCAACGGCACCCCCGCCCAGAAGCAGATGGCGCAGGACGCCGTCAACCGCTTCTACGCGCCGGCGCTGATGATGTTCGGTCCGCCGGACGACGACTCGCCCAACTCGAAGCAGTCGATGGCGTGGAACATCAAGCGCTTCTCCAACGACGAGCTCCGCCAGCGGTTCGTCGGCATGATCGCCGAGCAGGCCAAGGTCCTCGGCCTGACCCTCCCGGACCCGGAGCTCCGCTACGACGAGGAAGCCGGCCGGTGGATCCACATGGACCTCGACTGGCAGGAATTCAAGGATGTCATCGCGGGCCGCGGGCCGTGCAACGCCCAGCGCATGGAGCGCCGCCGCGAGGCCCACGAGAACGGCACCTGGGTCCGCGAGGCGGCCCGCGCGTACGCGAAGAAGCAGGCCGCGAAGCGTGCCGCAGAAGAGATCGGAGCAGCTTAAGTGAGCGAGCAGAGCAACATCTGGCCCCTCTGGGAGGTCTTCGTGCGGTCCAGCCGTGGCCTCTCCCACGTGCACGCGGGCTCGCTGCACGCCCCGGACGCCGCCATGGCGCTGCGCAACGCGCGTGACCTGTACACCCGCCGGAACGAGGGCGTGTCCATCTGGGTGGTCCCGTCCGAGGCCATCGCCTCGTCCGACCCCGATTCGAAGGGCGCGTACTTCGAGTCGCCCCAGGGCAAGGACTACCGCCACGCGACGTACTACACCAAGAGCGAGGGCGTGAAGCACCTGTGAACGCTCCGACCCCCGCCCACCCGGCCCCGGCCCACGCCGACCACACGCTGGACAGCTTCGGCGACGCCGCGGCGTCGGCCACCCGCGTCACCCCGGGCAACGCGCTGCGCCCCGAGGACATCGCCCTCTCCCCGGAGAAGCCGAGCGAGGACGTCGCGCAGTACGCCCTCCGCCTCGGGGACGACGCCCTCATCCTCGCCCAGCGCCTGAGCCACTGGATCTCCCGCGGCCCCGAGCTCGAGGAGGACATCGCCCTCGGCAACATCGCCCTCGACACGCTCGGCCACGCGCGCTCCTTCCTGACCTACGCGGGGCACGCCTGGGGCAAGACCGAGGACGACCTCGCCTACTGGCGCGAGGAGGAGGAGTTCCGCAGCGCCTGGCTGGTCGAGCAGCCCAACGGCGACTTCGGCGTCACGATCGCCCGCCAGCTCGTCATGTCCGTCTACCAGTACCTGCTCTACTCGGGGCTCGTGGACTCCAGCGACGCGACCCTCGCCGCGATCGCCGCCAAGGCGCTCAAGGAGGTCGACTACCACCGCGACCACGCGATCCAGTGGACCGTCCGCCTCGGCGACGGGACGGAGGAGTCGCACGCCCGCATGCAGGCCGCCCTCGAACTCGTCTGGCCGTACGTGGACGAGCTCTTCGACGACGATGCCCTCATCGACGCCGTCGGCGACGCCGGCGTGCGGCCCTCGAGCCTGCGCGGAGCCTTCGACGCCCACATCGCCGAGGTCCTCGACGAGGCCACCCTGGCCCTGCCCGACGTCCCCCGCGCCCGCGGCGGCGGCCGGCGGGGCGAGCACACCGAGCACCTCGGCTACATCCTCGCCGAGATGCAGGTGCTCGCCCGCAAGCATCCCGGCGCCACCTGGTAGGCCCGGGAACGGCACACGCCCACGAAGGAACACCCATGATCACCACCGATGACGAGGTCCGCGCGCTCGCCGCCACCGTGACCGACCCGGAGATCCCCGTGCTCACCATCGAGGACCTCGGCATCCTCCGGGACGGGCACCTCGAGCCGGACGGCACCGTCCGCCTCACGATCACCCCGACCTACTCCGGATGCCCCGCAATGGACACGATCCGCGCGGACCTCGCCACGGTGTTCGCCAAGGCCGGGCACGAGAAGGTCCTCGTGGACCTCGTGCTCTCCCCGGCCTGGACCACTGACTGGATGAGCGAGGCGGGCAAGGCCAAGCTCGAGGAGTACGGGATCGCCCCGCCCACCGGCAAGGCCGGCCACAGCGGCCCCATCCGGCTCGGCCTCACCGTCAAGTGCCCCCAGTGCCACTCGCTCAACACCCGCGAGATGTCCCGCTTCGGCTCCACGTCCTGCAAGGCGCTCTACGTGTGCCAGGACTGCCACGAACCCTTCGACTACTTCAAGGTGCTCTAGATGACTGACCAGCTGAACGAAACTGCGGCCGAGCCGGCCGACGCCGCCGCCGGCGAGCAGACGGAGGGGACCGCCCGGCGTCGTGCGTCCTTCCACCCGCTCGAGGTGAGCGGCGTCCGCAGGCTCACCAACGACTCCATCGAGGTGACGTTCGGCGTCCCCGCCGCGCTCGCCGACGAGTACGACTACATCCCCGGCCAGTACGTGGCCCTGCGCGCGCAGTTCCCCGACGAGTCCGGCGCCCCGCGCGAGGTGCGCCGCTCCTACTCGATCTGCGCAGCGCCGCGCCGCTTCGAGGACGGCTCGAGCGAGATCAAGGTCGCCATCAAGCGCGACCTCGGCGGCGTCTTCTCCACGTGGGCGAACGAGAGCCTCGAGGCCGGCACGACGCTGGACGTCATGAGCCCCGCGGGCGCCTTCATCTCCAAGCACCGGATGACCGGCCTCAACGACCCGAGCAGCATCGACACCGAGCGCGAGCACACGTTCGTGGCCGTCGCCGCAGGGTCGGGGATCACTCCGATCATGGCGATCGCCCGCACCGTCCTGGCGGCCGACGAGCACGTCCGCTTCGACCTCGTCTACGCCAACAAGGCCGCGATGGACGTCATGTTCGTCGAGGAGCTGGCGGACCTCAAGGACCGCTACCCCTCCCGGTTCGCGCTCCACCACGTCCTCTCGCGCGAGCAGCGCATCTCCCCGCTGCTCTCGGGCCGGGTCGACTCCGAGAAGCTCACCACGCTGCTGAACACCGTGATCCACGCCGACGACGTCGACGAGTGGTTCCTGTGCGGGCCGTTCGAGCTCGTCCAGCTGGTCCGGGACACGCTCTCGGCGCGCGGGGTCGAGCCGGAGAAGGTCCGCTACGAGCTCTTCACCACGGGCACCCCCACCAACCTCGAGGGCAACATCGGCCGCCCGGTCGTGGAGGACCCCTCGGGCGCGAACGTCGAGATCGAGTTCACGCTCGACGGCCTCACGGGTGTGGTGGCCTCGCCCGTCTCCGCGAACGAGACGGTCCTCAACGCGGCCCTCCGCGTGCGCCCCGACGTGCCCTTCGCCTGCGCCGGCGGCGTCTGCGGCACATGCCGGGCCAAGCTCGTCTCCGGCACCGTGGACATGGCCGAGAACTACGCGCTCGAGCCCGACGAGGTGGAGCGCGGCTACGTCCTCACCTGCCAGTCCCGGCCGACCTCGGACCGCGTGTCCGTCGACTTCGACGCGTAGGAGGCCCTCATGATCACGCTCTCCATCGCCGACGGCGTGGCCGAGGTCGTCCTCGACGCGCCCGCCAAGCTCAACGCCCTCGACGAGGCCGCACTGCGCGAGCTCTCCGACGCGTACGACGACGCCGCTGCCGCCGCCTCCCGCGGCGAGGTCCGGGCGCTGCTCCTGCGCGGCGAGGGCCGTGCTTTCTGCGCCGGACGCGACATCTCCGGCGTGGACCCCGCGGACGACGACGTGCTCGGCTACCTTGGCGGGCTCGTCACGCCGCTCATGCAGAAGATGGCCGCATTCCCCGCGCCGACGTTCGCCGCCGCGCAGGGGGCCACCCTCGGCGTCGGGCTCGGGCTCCTCCTGGCCACCGACGTGGTCTACGTGGCCGACGAGGCCAAGATCGGCTCGCCGTTCGCCAACCTCGGCGCCACGCTGGACTCGGGCGGCCACTGGTACTTCACCGAGCGGCTCGGCATGCACCGGGCGCTGGACCTCGTCTACACCGCCGAGCTCATGAGCGGCGCGGACGCCGTGCGCTCCGGCATGTTCTCCCGGTCCTTCCCGGCCAGCGAGCTGCTCGAGCGCACGCGGGGCATCGTGGCGCGCGTCGCCGCCGGGGCCACCGGCGCGTTCGTCGCGTCCAAGGAGCTCGTCGCGCAGGTCCGCGACCGCAGGCTCGGCCTCTGGGAGTCCATGGACGCCGAGAACAAGGCCCAGGCCGCGCTCTGCGGGTCCGAGGACTATGCCGAGGGGTTCAAGGCCTTCCAGGAGAAGCGGAAGCCCGTCTTCGCCGGCCGCTGACCCGCGCCTTCTGGGAGTCACCTCCTGGGAGGGGCGGCCGGGGCCGCTCGCTGCAGCCGCTCGCCGCAGCACTGCGGGGCGCCTACCGGTCGGCGAGGTACGCGTGCACGCTCGCGTGGTTCATCGCCGTGGCCGCCTGCTCCGGCTGCGGGCACTCGGCCTCGATCGCCACGACCGCGTGAGCCGCCGGCACCGCACGCACGGCCACGCGCACGTATGTGGCCGTTCCGTCCGCGTGCCCGACCGTGAGCGCGGCCCCCGCCATGTCCACCAGCGGGCCGCCCTGCGACCCCAGGGTGGTCACGACCACGAGCCCCTGCTCGGTGACCGCCACGGAGGAAGAGGCCTTGCGCTCGGCCTCGATCGCGTCGGCAAGGGCCCCGCGCGTCGCCGCCGTCTCCGGATCCGGGGACGGCGAGGCGGAGGCGGAGGAGGGGGCCGGCGTCGTGCGCGGAGCCGCGTTCGACGCCGACGCGGCCGCCTGCAGCGGCCCCGCGCGGAAGGAGAGGCGGCAGCCTGCGTCGGAGACGTAGCGCAGCTCGTCCGGGGCCGCGGTGAGCCGGTACTCGGCGCTCGGGGCGGCGTGCCAGACCGGCCGGGCCGCGAAGGGGAGCGGGTCGCTGAGGCTGTAGCCCTGGCCCGGGGCGGCCGACGGCGCGGCCCCGCCTGACGCGCCCGGCGTCGGCGCCGGTGCGGGCGGCTGGGGGGACGGTCCCATGAACAGCGCGGCGATGGCCACCACGACCCCCACCCCGACCACGACGCAGGCCGCGACGAGCACCGCCACCCACGGAGGGCGCGAGGGGGCGCCGGCCGGACCGCCGTCGTCGTTCGCCATGGCCCCTCCTTCCGGTCGCGCACCCGGTCGCCCATCCCGGTCGCCCACTACCAACCATCCCACGCCGCGCGGTCCTCGACGCCCCGGCGGGGCGCCGGTAGCGTGGGAGCCGTCCGTCGGCCCGGCCGATCCTGTGCCCCGACGCGGCGCCCACTCGATGCGACCCCCAGGAGTGCCACCGTGTCTGCCTCCCGCTCCACCTTCCATCCCTCCTCCGACGGGCGAGGGCGGCGCGGGCGCCGCGAGCCGGCGTCGAACGTCGAGCTGAACCCGCTCTTCAGCCGGCCAGGGGAGTCCACCGAATTCCCGCGCTTCACCCTGCCCGAGGGGGAGAGCCTGCCCGGGACGGCGTACCAGGTGGTGCACGACGACGCGATGCTGGACGGCAACGCGCGCCTGAACCTCGCGACCTTCGTGGGCACCTGGATGGAGCCCGAGGCGGCGCGCCTGTACGCCGAGACCGTCGACAAGAACATGATCGACAAGGACGAGTATCCCAAGACGGCTGAGATCGAGCACCGCTGCTGGCGCATGCTCGCCGACCTGTGGAACGCGCCCGAGCCCGAGCACGCCGTCGGGACCTCGACCATCGGCTCGTCCGAGGCGTGCATGCTCGCCGGGCTCGCGCTCAAGCGCCGCTGGCAGCACGCCCGCCGCGCCGCCGGGAAGCCCGCAGACCGGCCCAACCTCGTCATGAGCTCGGCGGTGCAGGTCTGCTGGGAGAAGTTCTGCAACTACTGGGACGTCGAGGCCCGCTACGTGCCCATCTCGCAGGAGCACCGGGTCCTCGACGGGCACGGGCTCGAGGAGTACGTCGACGAGAACACGATCGGCGTCGTGGCCATCATGGGCGTCACCTACACGGGCATGTACGAGCCGGTCGCCGAGATCTCGCGGGCGCTGGACGCGATCCAGGCCGCCACCGGGCTCGACGTGCCGATCCACGTGGACGGCGCCTCGGGGGCGATGGTCGCCCCGTTCCTCGCCCCGGAGCTCGAGTGGGACTTCCGGCTGCCCCGGGTGGCCTCCGTCAACACCTCCGGCCACAAGTACGGGCTCGTGTACCCGGGCCTCGGGTGGGTCGTGTGGAGGGACGCCGCGGCCCTGCCGGACGACCTCGTCTTCCACGTCAGCTACCTCGGCGGGGACATGCCGACGTTCGCGCTGAACTTCTCACGCCCGGGCGCCCAGGTGCTCCTGCAGTACTACCTGTTCCTGCGGCTGGGCTTCGAGGGGTACCGGGCCGTGCACGCGGCGTCGCGGGACGTCGCCGGATACCTGGCCGGCGAGATCGGCGCGATGGATGCGTTCGAGCTGTGGAACGACGGCTCCGACATCCCGGTCTTCGCGTGGAAGCTGGCACCGGGGCACACGCGGAACTGGAACCTGCACCATCTCTCGGACCGGCTGCGGATGAACGGCTGGCTCGTCCCCGCGTACCCGATGCCGGACGGCCTGGCCGACCTGACCGTGCAGCGGATCGTGGTGCGCAACGGCTTCACGCGCGACCTCGCCGCGAGCTTCCTCGAGGACCTGCGCACCGCCGTGGACTTCCTCGACGCCGCGGACGCGCCCTTCCCCGACCCGGAGCGCGGGAGCGCCTTCCACCACTGAACCGCTTCCCCCGCCGTTTCGGGTCCGCGAGAGCCCAGAAGGGCGACGAGATGCGTACCCGAAACGCAGGAGCGGAGGGTGGAGCGGGAGCGGGATGGCGGGAACCGGGGGAGAGGGAGGCCCGGGTCAGCGGGTGTCGAGGTCCTCGAAGACGAGGAAGGTCTGGGTGTCGAGGACTCCGGGCATGCTCTGGAGCTGGTCGAACACGACCCGGCGCAGGTCCGTGTTGTCCACGGCGCGGACGAGGATGATCACGTCGAAGTCCCCGCCCACGAGGGCGATGTGGTGCACCTCGGGGATGGCGCGCAGGCGCTCGCGGAGGTCGCGCCAGGTCTGCTGCCGCACCTTCAGGGTCACGTAGGCGCTCGAGCGGAGGCCCGCCTTGAGCGGGTCGACCAGTGCCGTGTACTTCGTGATCACCCCGTCAGCCTGGAGCCGCGCGAGCCGGTTGTAGGCGTGCGCCCTGGAGATGTGCACGTTCTCGGCGATCGTGGTCACCGACCGACGCGCGTCCTCGGTGAGCTGGTCGAGGATGGCGCGGTCCACGGCGTCGAGCGCCCGCGGCTCGTGCAGATCGTCCATCGGAACCTCCTGTGACCCAGCTCATGTTGGCAATTCGTCTTCGATAGAGCCGGATTCGGCACCAGTATTCCACGGTTACGCCGCTCACGGCATACGAATGGCAACCGAAGCGGATACTTGAGGAAAGTCCAGCGCCGTACCAAGGAGGAGCCGTGACCCTTCCCACCGAGGCACAGGAGGCCATCCGCAGCTTCGGGATCAGCATCGAGGACTACATGCTCCCGGTGCACGGCCGCGTGCCGCAGATCCAGATCCTCGACGAGGGCGGCAGCCTCCGCCCCGAGGACGAGCGCGGGTCCGCCCCGGGCCACGAGTACCCGATCCCCGCCGCCGAGGACCTCCTCGAGGCCTACCGCCGCCTCGTGATCGGCCGGCGCGTGAACGACCAGAACTCCGCGCTCGTGCGCCAGGGCCGCATGGCCGTCTACCCCTCGAGCCACGGCCAGGAGGCCTGCCAGGTCGCCGCCGCGCTGTGCCTCGGCGCCGGCGACTGGATGTTCCCCACCTACCGCGACGCGGTCGCCGTCATGACCCGCGGCGTCGACCCCGTCGAGACGATGACGCTCTTCCGCGGCGACTGGCACGGCGGCTACGACCCGCACGAGCACAAGGTCGGCATCCAGTCCACGCCCCTGACCACCCAGCTGCTGCACGCCGTCGGCGTGGCCCATGCGGCCAAGCTGCGCGGCGAGGACACCGTGGTCCTCGCGATGTGCGGCGACGGCGCCACGAGCGAGGGCGACTTCCACGAGGCGCTCAACTTCGCGGCCGTGTTCAACCTCCCGGTCGTCTTCTTCGTGCAGAACAACCAGTACGCCATCTCGGTGCCGCTCGCCCACCAGACCGTGGCGCCCTCGATCGCGCACAAGGCGGTCGGCTACGGGATGGCGGGCGAGCGGGTGGACGGGAACGACGCCGTGGCCCTCCTCGCCGTCCTCGACCGCGCCGTGCGCCTCGCCCGGGCAGGCTCGGGCCCGCTGCTCGTCGAGGCCTACACCTACCGCATGCAGGCCCACACCAACGCCGACGACGCCACGCGCTACCGCGAGGACGCCGAAGTCGCGGCCTGGGCCGAGAAGGACCCGCTCAAGCGGATGCGCGAGTACCTGCGCGCCGAGGGCGTGCTCGGCGAGGAGAGGGAGGCCGCCTTCGCCGCCGACGCCGAGGAGACCGCCCGCCAGCTCCGCGACGGCCTCGGCGCCGAGGCGCAGCCCGACCCGCAGGACCTCTTCCGCTTCGTGTTCACCGAGCCCACCCCGCAGCTGCGCGAGCAGGCCGCGTTCCTCGCCGAGGAGCAGGCCCGCGAGCAGTCCACCGACGAGACCACCGGAGAGGAGCGCCGAGCATGAGCACGGTCGCCGAAGCCGCCGCGGCCCGCGCCGCCGGCACCTTCGCGCCAGAGGCCCTCACGTTCGCCAAGGCCCTGACCACCGCCATGGCGGACGCCATGCGCGCCGATACGAGCGTCGTCGTGTTCGGCGAGGACGTCGGAGCCCTCGGCGGCGTCTTCCGCATCACCGACGGGCTCCAGAAGGAGTTCGGCGAGCAGCGCTGCTTCGACACGCCCCTGGCGGAGTCCGGCATCGCCGGCATGTCCCTCGGCATGGCGATGAACGGGCTGCGCCCCGTGATCGAGATGCAGTTCGACGCGTTCGCCTACCCCGCGTTCGAGCAGATCGCGAGCCACATCGCCAAGATGCACAACCGCACGCGCGGGGCGGTCCGCCTCCCGCTCGTGATCCGCATCCCGTACGCGGGCGGGATCGGCGGCGTGGAGCACCACTGCGACTCCTCGGAGGCGTACTACGCGCACACCCCGGGCCTGAAGGTCTTCACCCCCGCCACGGTCCAGGACGCGTACCGCATGCTCCGCGAGGCCATCGCGAGCGACGACCCCGTGGTCTTCATGGAGCCCAAGAAGCTCTACTGGTCCAAGGACCTCGTGGACCTCGCCGCCCTGCGCGCCGAGTTCGACGGCTCCCCGGACGGGCTCAGCTCGCAGACGCACGACGGCGGGCGGCGGCTCAGCGTGGACGGCGCCGCTGTGGTGGCCCGGCCCGGCACGGACGCGACGATCATCACCTACGGCCCCTCGGTGCCGACCGCGCTCGCGGCCGCGGAGGCCGCGGCCGCCGAGGGCCGGTCCGTCGAGGTCGTCGATGTGCGCACCCTGGTGCCGTTCGACGACGAGACCGTGGCCGCCTCGGTCCGCAAGACCGGCCGTGCGGTGGTGGTCGCGGAGGCTGCCAGCTTCGCCTCGGTGGCCTCGGAGATCGTGGCGCGGGTCCAGGAGCGCTGCTTCCATTCCCTCGCCGCTCCGGTGCGCCGCGTGACGGGGTTCGACATCCCGTTCCCGCCGCCCAAGCTCGAGCACTACTACCTGCCCAGCGTCGACCGCATCCTCGACGCCCTCGACGACCTGCAGTGGGAGGACTGACATGGCGACCGCACTGACCGCCCAGGGCGGCACGGCCCAGAACGCGACGGCCCAGAGGACGTTCCTGCTCCCGGACCTCGGGGAGGGCCTGACCGAGGCCGAGCTCGTGCGCTGGCTCGTGGCCGTGGGGGACACCGTCGCCGTGGACCAGCCCGTGGCCGAGGTCGAGACGGCGAAGGCGATCGTCGAGGTCCCCACGCCGTTCGGCGGGACCGTCGCGCAGCTGCACGGGGAGGCCGGGTCGACGATCGACGTCGGCACTCCGCTCATCACCATCGCCGAGGTCGCCCCGGGTGCGGGCGAGGTCGCCCCGGCGGCTCGTGAGGTCGGGGCGTCGGCAGGCGAGGAGTACCGGACCGAGGAGCGCGCCGGCGCGCGCCAGCCCAGCCAGGCCAGTCAGCCCAGCCAGGCGAGCCAGGCCTCGGGTTCCGGGAACGTGCTCATCGGCTACGGCACCCCTGCCGGGACGGCAGGCGGCCGCACCCGGCGGCGCAAGGGGGCCCCGCCGTCGTCCGCTTCCGCTTCGGCTCCCGGCGCCGCCACACCTGCGCGCACGACGGCGCCGGAGCAGGCCGTGCGCGTCGTCTCGCCGATCGTGCGCAGGCTGGCCCGCGACCTCAACGTCTCGCTCGCCATGGTCTCCGGGACGGGGCCCGACGGGCTCATCGTGCGCCGCGACGTCGAGTCGGCCGGGGCGACCTCGCGTGCCGACCGGGTGACCTCGGCGTCCGGCGGGGTGACCTCGGCGTCCGGCGGGGTGACCTCGGGCGTCCACGGGGCGACCCCGGCGGGGGAGGTGGACGCGCGCACGGGACTGGGCGTGGCCGCCCGGACCCCCGTCACCGGGGTTCGCAAGGCGGTGGCCCAGGCGATGGTCCGCTCCCGCACCGAGATCCCCGAGGCCACGGTCTGGGTCGACGCGGACGCGACCGAGCTCGTGCGCCTGCGGGCCGACCTCAAGCGCCGGGACCCGGAGGCCGCGCCGAGCCTGCTCGCGTTCATCGCGCGCTTCGTGCTCGCGGGCCTCGCCAAGTACCCCGAGCTGAACACCCGCCTCGAGGACGCCGGCGACGGCGGCCAGCAGATCGTCCGGTTCGAGGGGGTCAACCTCGGCTTCGCTGCCCAGACCGATCGCGGGCTCGTGGTCCCCGCCATCCGCGGCGCCCACACGATGAGCGCCCGCCAGCTCGACGGCGAGCTCCGGCGCCTCACCGCCCTCGCCCGCGACGGCAAGGCCTCCCGCGCCGACCTCACCGGGGGGACGTTCACGCTGAACAACTACGGCGTCTTCGGCGTGGACGGCAGCGCGGCGATCATCAACCACCCCGAGGCCGCGATCCTCGGCGTCGGCCGGATCATCGACCGGCCGTGGGCGGTGGACGGGGCGCTGGCGGTCCGCAAGGTCGTCCAGCTGACGCTCACCTTCGACCACCGGGTCTGCGACGGGGGCACGGCCGGCGGGTTCCTGCGCTTCGTGGCCGACGCGGTCGAGCACCCCGGCGGCGTCCTCGCAGACCTGTAGCGGCCATGGCAGAATCGAGCACATCCTCGAACGCCCTACGGAAGGACGGCATCACCCCCATGGCTGACTGGCGAGATCTCGGAGCGAACACCTACGTCCTCGCCACCGAGCCACTGCGGCTCAACGTCGGCCTGGTCGTGGGCGAGGACCGGGCGCTCGTCGTCGACACGGGGCAGGGGCCGCGCCAGGGTGCCGCGATCCTCGCCAAGGTGCGAGAGAAGACGGACCTGCCGCTCGTCGTGGTCAACACGCACGCGCACTACGACCACTACTTCGGCAACGCCGTCTTCGCGGCCGGCGGCGCGGTGGAGTTCTACGCGCACGAGAACGCCGTGGCCGAGATCGCGGAGAACGGCGAGGCGCACCGGGCCGCCGTCGCCGAGTCGGAACCGGAGATGGCCGCGGGCGAGGGCGAGAACACCCAGATCGTGGTGCCGACCGCGATCGTGCGCGACCAGCCCGTGCTCGTGGACCTCGGCGGGGCCTCCGTGACGCTGTTCTACCTCGGCCGGGGGCACACGGACGGGGACCTGCTCGTCGGCACCCAGTCCGCCCTCTTCTCGGGGGACCTCGTCGAGGAGGGCGCCTACCCCGAGTTCGGGGACTCGTTCCCGGAGGAGTGGGCCGACGCCCTGCGCCACATTTCCGCCCTGCGGAACCGGTACACGAGCCTCGTGCCCGGGCACGGTGGCCTGTGCAGCGACGCGTTCGTGCGCACCATGGCGGATACGATGGCCACGGCGGTGCGCTCGGCGCTGCAGGCCACGCGGGAGACCCCGGACGACGCCACCAAGGCCGTTCCGATCCTTCCGTACGGGCCCGAGCAGTCCCGCCTGTTCATCCGGCGCCTCAAGGCCGCAAGCCTGGGCTGACCGGCCGGAGGGGGAGCCCGGGCCAGCGCCGCCGGACCGAGCCAGCGCCAGACCGCGTCAGAGGCAAGGGGCCAGCATGACCGAGAACCACCCCGAGGGCGGGAGCCCGTCCTCGGCTGCGCCGTTGACCCGGCGCGAGGCGCGGCGGCTCCGTGAGGCGGAGGAGGCCCGGCGCGCTGCGCGGTCGTCGACGCCGGTCGAGTCACCGGCGCCGGTGCAGCCGGCCCCACCCCAGCCTCCGGTGGAGCCGGCCCGACCCCAGCCTCCCGTGCTCGAGCCTCCGGCGCCTGGTCGGCCTCCAGCGCCGGCCGAACCGTCGGCGCCCGCCGGGCCTCCGGTGCCGGACGTTGCGGCGCCCGCGCCGCCGGCCCGCGACCCAGCAGAGGTCCGCAACACAACCGAAGCCCGGGAGACGCCGTCGTCCGTCGCACCGGCGCCCCCGCCGGGGGAGACCGCCGCGGCCGCGCAGCCCGCCTCGGCCGCCCCCTCCCCGCCCAGGCCGCGTACGCCGCCGATGCGCCCGCACGGCGCCCACCAGCACACCGCCCCCCAGCAGCCGACCCACCGGGGCAACCCTGCGACCGAAGACGCCCCGACCGCCGCCGTTCCGGCCGTCCAGCCCGCCGCGAACCAGCCTGCCTCGCGCCAGGCCCCGCCGCGCAGGCCCCCGGCGCCCGCGCGGGCCGCCTCGCCGGCCGAGCCGGCGGAAGCCCC
The DNA here is from genome assembly GCF_054782415.1 of Sinomonas soli. NCBI lineage: Bacteria > Bacillati > Actinomycetota > Actinomycetes > Micrococcales > Micrococcaceae > Sinomonas > Sinomonas soli. The sequence goes on from NZ_BAAGSN010000020.1 coordinate 219,611, forward strand.
CGCGGGGTTCATCCGCTCCGCGCCCATGCCGCCCACAGGGGGCCTGCGCGGGTTCCTCTACCGGATCAGCGGCGGCGCGCTCAACCTCGGGCCGTCGGAGCAGGACCGTCAGGCGGAGCTGCTCGAGAAGCAGATCGGCCGCCGGCTCGAAGGGACCTGGAACACCGCGTTCCTCTCGCTCAAGGGCGGGATCGGCAAGACCTCCACGACCGTCGGCGTGGGCCTCACGCTCGCCGAGCTGCGCTCCGAGCCGCCCTGCGCGATCGACGCCAACCCGGACGCCGGCGACCTCGTGGAGCGCGCCCTGGGGGAGGGCTCCTACGAATCGGAGCGGCGGCGCTCCATCACGGCCCTGCTGCGGGACTTCGACGCGGTGCAGACGCGCGCCGACCTGCTGCGCTACCTCCACCAGGCCGGCAGCCTGCACCTGCTGGCCGGCGAGCAGGACCCCGAGCTCTCCGACTCCCTCACGGCCGAGGACTACCGGCGCGTGCAGGCGCTCGTGGCCAAGCACTTCGCCGTCACGCTCACCGACTGCGGGACGGGCGTGAGCCGGCCCGCGATGCGCGGGATCCTCGAGGACGCGGACAACATCGTGGTGGTCGCCGGCTACGCCGTCAGCGGCGCCAAGCGGGCCCGGGACACCCTGCACTGGCTCTCCGCGCACGGCTACGACCGCCTCGCACAGGGGGCGATCGTGGTGGTCACGGACAAGGACGGGGTCTCCGCGCGCGTGGACAAGGCCGCGATCGAGGCCACGCTCTCGGGCATGTGCCGCGCCCTCGTCACCGTCCCGCACGACCGCTCGATGGCCGACGGCGACCTCGTGGCCCTCGACCGGCTCCGCCCGGCGACCCGGCAGGCCTACCGCGAGATCGCGGCGGCGATCGTCTCCGGCTACCAGAGGTAGCCCCGCGCCCCGGGACACCGCCGGAAGCGCTCCGGGGGGACCTAGAGTGGGGGAGTGGTTCGAGAAGGCAACGATCAGTTCTCCCTGCTGTCCATCGCCGTCCCGGCGTTCGGCCCCTCCGTGCTCTTCTCGCTCGGCGAGGGGGCGGTGCTCCCGGTCGTGGCGCTCTCGGCCCGGGACCTCGGCGGATCCGTGGCCGTCGCCGCGCTCACCGTCACGCTGATCGGCCTCGGCTCGCTCGTCTTCAACCTTCCCGCGTCCCTCCTGACGATCCGCTTCGGCGAACGCTGGGCCATCATCGGCGCCCAGGCCACCGGGGCGGTGGCCCTCGTCGTCGCCGCGCTCTCGCGCGAGCTGTGGCAGTTCATGCCCGCCCTCGTCGCGCTCGGCATGGCCTCGAGCGTGACCAACCTCGCGCGGCAGAAGTACCTCACGGAGGCCGTGCCGCCCGGCTTCCGGGCCCGCGCCCTCTCGACCCTCGGCGGCACCCTGCGCGTGGGGCTCTTCCTTGGGCCCTTCCTCGGCGCGGCGGCCATGCAGGTGTGGGGACTGCGCGGGGCGTACTGGGTGGGGGCCGCCGTGTATGCGGGAGCGGCGACCGTGGCCTGGTTCATGCCGGACCTCGAGGACGACGCCGCCGGGCCGGGCCGCGCCGTGCAGCCCCGCCTCGGACGCGTGGCCGCGGCCCACTGGAAGGTCCTGACCACCGTGGGACTGGGTGTGCTGTTCGTCTCCGCCGTCCGGCAGTCTCGCCAGGCCGTGATCCCGCTGTGGGCCGAGCACCTGGGCATGGACGCACCGACGGCGTCGCTCGTCTACGGCATCGCCGGCGGGGTGGACCTGCTCCTGTTCTACCCGGGCGGCCGGCTCATGGACCTGCGCGGGCGGCTCGCCGTCGCGCTGCCGTCCATGCTCATCATGGGCGCCGCGCTCGTCGCGATGCCCCTCAGCACCTCGTTCTGGCCCTTCCTGGCGGTCTCCTGCCTCATGGGCCTCGGCAACGGGATCGGCTCGGGCATGATCATGACCCTCGGGGCGGACTTCTCGCCCGCGCACGGCCGGGCCCAGTTCCTCGGACTGTGGCGCCTCATGGCGGACTCGGGCAGCACCCTCGGCCCGGTGATCCTCTCCGCGGTGACGGCCGCAGCGAGCCTGGGGACCGGCGTGGCCGCCGCAGGGGCGCTCGGCCTCGCCGCGGCGGGGGTCCTCGCCTGGAGCGTCCCGCGAGCCCAGCGCAGCGCCGGCTAGGGCCGGTCGGCGCCGGTTCGCGGCCGCCGGTCAGCGGCCCCGGGTCACCGGCCGGATGGCCGGCCGCGTGAGGAGGTCGCGAGCAGCCACGAGGCGGCGCTCGCCACGAGGTAGCCGCTGATGACGATGAGGGCGCAGCCCGCCCAGAAGTAGTTGGTGGTGCTGGCCTCGCGCCCGAGCCCCGGGGCGATCCGCACGAGCTCCACCACGGCCACCGCCGCGGCGCCGAGGCCGATCAGCGTGGGCAGCGCCACCCAGAGCCGCCACGACGCGGGGTGGCTGCCGAACCCCTCCCAGGTGTTCCAGCGGCCGCCGCGGCGCAGCACCAGCCACGCCGCCGGGGACATCACGGCCGCCACCACGAGGAACGCCGCGACGACGTCCGCCGGCCGGTGCCACTGGTTCACGAGCGTCGCGACCCCCGTGCCCACGGCGTACGTCCCGCCCGCGAAGGCGACGAGCGGGCGCCAGCGCGGCGAGGCCACGAGGAACACGGCGGCCGCCGCCGAGGCCGCGGCGGTCGTGTGGCCCGAGGGCAGGGAGTTCCCGGCGAACGTCTCGATCCCGCGGTACGGGCGCGTGAACACGTCGTTCTTGAGGAGCTGGGTCGCCAGATTGGCTCCCCCCGCCGCGGCGAGGGCCACGAGCGAGGCGGCCCACCGGCGTCGTACGAGCGAGGCGTACCCGAGCCCGGCCACCGCCAGGAGCACCGAGATCGCCGGGAGGTAGTCCAGGAAGCGCAGCGACGCCTTGCTGGCCGGCCCGTACAGCTCGGTGGACTCCACGAGCGCCGACTCATCGATGTACTGGCCCGTGGTGGTCCGTACGAAGAACAGGTACGTGCCCAGCAGGGCAGCGACCGCGGCGAGCGAGGCCAGGAGGAAGGGCGCGAACCGCAGGCCGCGGTGGGCGAGGCTGGGCTCCTGTTCAGGGGCGTCGGGGCGCGCTGCCTGCGTCATCTCGGGGGCTCGGATCGGGGCGGGCATGACACCCAGCGTCCCATACCCGCCTGTGCGCGGGCCAAAACCACTCGAGGGGTCCTGCGCCCGCGCCCCGGCTCGCGATTCTGCTCACGCTCGCAGGCCCTCCGGGCGCCCGGCGGCGTGGCGTGCGCGTGTCGCCCGGGGGCCCCGGCAACGGTGAGCAGAATCGCCCGGCGCCCTCCCAGCGGGCTCGGCTACCCTCGGGAGGCGTGATCAAGGACTGGTGGCAGGCGTTCGTCGACGGCTTCGTGGGCGGCTTCGCCCGCACCCAGCCCCTCGCGGTCCCGGCCTCGGAGCTGGCCATGGTGCTCGCCGCCGCGGCGGCCCTGTGCATCGTGCCGTTCCTGTGGCGGTTCTTCGGGCGCTTCGTCACGATCGTGCACGAGCTCGGGCACGCGTTCGCGGGCCTTGCCACCGGAATGCGCGTCACCGGCATCACCCTGCGCATGGACCAGGGCGGGACCACCCACGGAGTGGGCCGGGGGAGGGCCGTGTGGTTCGGGTTCTGGGGCTACCCGTCCCCGGCCGTGGTCGGCGCGGTGCTGGTGTGGGCCTCGGCCGCCGGGTTCGGCCGCGCAGCGCTGTCGGTGGCCGTGGTGCTGCTCGCGCTCGTGTTCCTGTTCATCCGCAACCTCCAGGGCGTGCTGATCCTCGTCGGGGCGATCCTCGCCGTCGCGGCGATCGTCGTGGCCGTGCCCCCGGACACCCAGGTCCACATCACCCTCGCCGTGGGTCTGGCCCTCGTGCTCGGAGCCGCCCGGGACTGGTGGAACGTCGTCACCGTCCACACCCGGCGGCGCCGCGAGCTGGCGAGCTCCGACGCGTACATCCTCGCCCGCAAGACCGGCGTGCCCTCGGCCGTGTGGCTCGCCTCGTTCGCCGCGGTGATCGTGCTCGCCGGGGCCGTCTCGTGGGTCCTGCTCGACGGCGCCGTGCGTACAGTGGGCACGTGATCACTGCCCCGCGCCCCGCCCTGCCGGACCTCGCCGAGCTCGAGGCGGGTGCCGCCGTCGTGCGCCTGCCGATGCGGGTGAAGTTCCGCGGCGTGACCGAGCGGGAGGCGCTCCTGGTCCGCGGCCCCGCCGGCTGGGGAGAGTTCTCCCCGTTCCTCGAGTACGAGGACGCCGAGGCCTCGCGCTGGCTCGCCTCCGGCATCGAGGCGGCGTGGGAGGGCTTCCCCGAGCCCGTTCGCGGGCGGGTTCCGGTCAACGCGACGGTGCCCGCGGTGCCCGCCGGGCAAGTGCGGGACGTGCTCGCGGCGTTCGGGCCGGTGCAGGCGGTCAAGGTCAAGGTCGCCGAGCGCGGGCAGACGCTCGCCGACGACATCGCCCGGGTCGCCGCGGTGCGCGACGCACTGCCCGAGGCGGACCTGCGCGTGGACGCGAACGCCGGGTGGACCGTGCCGGAGGCCGTCGAGGCGCTCGTGCGGCTCGGCGAGTTCAGCCTCGAGTACGCCGAGCAGCCCGTCCCCGGGATCAACGGCCTCGCCGAGGTGCGGGCCCTCCTCGAGGCCCGCGGGACGCCCGTGCCCATCGCCGCCGACGAGGCCGTCCGGAAGGCCGAGGACCCCCTGCGCGTGGCCCGCGCCCGCGCCGCCGACCTCATCATCGTCAAGGCCGCGCCGCTCGGGGGCGTGCGCCGGGCCCTCGAGATCGTGCGGGAGGCCGGCCTGCCCGCGGTGGTCAGTTCGGCCCTGGACACCTCCGTGGGGCTCGCGGCCGGGGTGGCGCTCGCCGCCGCGCTGCCGTCCCTGCCGCACGCGTGCGGTCTCGGCACCGGGGCGCTGCTGGCGCACGACGTCGTGTCCCCGGCCCTCGTGCCGGACGGCGGCTTCCTGCCGGCGGACCGCCTCGCCGAGCGCGCGGAGCCGGACCCCGAGCTGCTCGCGCGGTACGCCGCGCCCGAGGAGCGCCGCCAGTGGTGGCTCGGCCGGCTGCGGCGGTGCCACGCGCTCCTGGCGGCCCGGCACTAGCGCCGGGACCGCCCTGAGCGCGGTATGCGCATTGACCTTGATTTAACCTCCACATAGGCTGAGTTTTTCCTGACAGTGATCGGGTGGGAGTGCACCAACCTCGCACCCGAAGGATGAACCTTGTCTGAAACCCGCCGAACCCTCCTGCCGATGCCGGCCCACGTCCGCGGCAAGCGCAGCGCCGTGACCTGCGCCCTCAAGTGCGACAACGCCTGCCTCAACGAGGTCTGCAACGGCTCCGACAACAGCTATTTCCGCGACATCGCCGCCGGCGCCCTCTCGCGTCGCTCGGCGCTGGGCCTCGGCCTCGCCGGCGCCCTCACCCTCGCCTTCACCGGCGGCAACCGGGCCGAGGCGGCCGGGACGCGGCTCGCGCCCGCCGCCCACGGGACCACCAGCCCCCTCGACTTCACCCCCATCAAGCCCGTGGACAGGCTCGTGGACGAGTTCACCGTCCCCCAGGGCTACGCGTGGCGGCCGATCATCCGCTGGGGCGACCCGCTCTTCGCCGACGCCCCCGCCTTCGACCTCGAGAACCAGACCGCCGAGGCGCAGGCGCGCCAGTTCGGCTACAACAACGACTACACGGACATCATCCGGCTCGACGGCCCGAACGGCCGGCGCGCGGTCCTCGTGGCCAACCACGAGTACACGAACGAGAACATCATGTTCCCCGCGGCCCAGGTCGCCGGGGACGCCGCCCGCGTCCGCGCAGTCGCCCGTGCAGCGCACGGCCTCTCCGTCGTCGAGCTCAGCCGCCAGAACAGGAATGCGCCGTGGAGCTACGTCCAGGGCGCCCCGCACAACCGCCGCTACCTCCTCGACACCGAGTACGAGCTCACGGGCCCGGCGGCAGGGTCCGCCCTCCTGCGGACGGCCGCGGACCCGGCCGGGCGCACCGTCCGGGGAACGCTGGGCAACTGCGCGGGCGGCACCACCCCGTGGGGGACCGTCCTCTCGGGCGAGGAGAACTTCAACGGCTACTTCCGCACGCCCGGGACCTCGGCCGCGGACAAGCGCTACGGCCTCTCCGACAAGCCCACGGTGCGCGGCTGGGAACTCGACGATCCCCGCTTCGATGCCCGCACCCCCGGATACGAGAACGAGCCGAACCGCTTCGGCTGGGTCGTCGAGATCGACCCCATGGACCCCACCGCGACGCCGAAGAAGCACACGGCCCTCGGCCGCTTCAAGCACGAGGGCGCGAACGTCCACATCGCCGCGAACGGCAGGGCCGTGGCGTACTCGGGCGACGACGAGCGCTTCGACTACCTCTACAAGTTCGTCTCGAAGGGCACCTACCGGCCCGGCGGCTCGGCCGCGGACCGCGCCCACAACAAGACCCTCCTGAGCGAGGGCAACCTCTATGTGGCGAAGTTCACCGGGGATTCCCCGGCGGCCGAGATCGACGGCTCAGGCGCGCTCCCCTCCGACGGCGCCTTCGACGGCCGCGGCGAGTGGCTCCCGCTCGTCGTCGACGGCCGCAGCGCGATCGCGGGAATGAGCGTCGAGGAGGTGCTGGTCCACACGCGCCTGGCCGCGGACATGGCCGGCGCCACCAAGATGGACCGCTGCGAGGACGTCCAGCCCCACCCCGGCACGGGCAGGGTGTACGTGGTCTGCACGAACAACACCGACCGCGGCAAGGCCGGCAAGGAGGGCGCCACCGAGGTCAATCCCCGGGCGCTCAACCGGGACGGCCACATCGTCGAGATCACCGAGGACGGAGGGGACCAGACGGCCACCGCGTTCGGCTGGAACCTGCTCCTCGTGTGCGGAGACCCCGCGGCGAACCAGAGCACCTACTTCGCCGGCTACCCGAAGGAGAAGGTCTCGCCGATCTCCTGCCCGGACAACGTCGCCTTCGACTCCTCGGGCCACCTCTGGATCGCCACCGACGGCGCCCCGAGCACCATCGGCTACAACGACGGGCTCTTCAGGGTGACCCTCGAGGGCCCGGAGCGCGGCAAGGTCGAGCAGTTCCTCTCCGTGCCGCGGGACGCGGAGACCTGCGGTCCGATCGTCCACGACGAGGAGCGCCACGTGTACGTCTCCGTCCAGCACCCCGGCGAGGAGGGCACGTTCGAGGACCCGCACTCCCTCTTCCCGGACTACGCCGCCGGCGGCCCCGCCCTCGGCCAGGCCCGCGCGCCCCGCCCGTCGGTGGTCCAGGTCCTCCCGGCGGTCCACGCCAAGTAGCCCGGTGGCCCAGCGCGGCCGAAACCCTACGATGGGGAGGTGAGTCCCCTCAGTTCCCTCGACGCCGCCCGCGAGGCAGTCTCGGCACTGCTCGCGGGCGGCGTCCGCTGTGTCGTCGTCTGCCCAGGCTCCCGCAGCGCGCCGCTCGCGTACGCGCTCGCCGAGGCCGAGGGGCGGGGACACCTCGAGCTCGTGGTCCGGATCGACGAGCGGGACGGCGGCTTCACGGCGCTCGGCGCCGCCCTCTCCTCGGGGCGGCCGACGGCGGTCGTCACCACGAGCGGCTCGGCCGTCGGCAACCTCGTCCCGGCGGTCATGGAGGCGAACCACGCCGAGGTCCCGCTGATCGTGCTCTCGGCGGACCGGCCCGAAGAGCTGCACGGGACCGGGGCGAACCAGACTACCGAGCAGTTCGACCTGTTCGGCGAGCACGTGCGCTTCGCCGCGACCGTGGAGGCCGGGGCCTCGCCGTCGTCCCCGGTGCGGACCGCGCTCTCCGCGGCGATCGGCGCGCTCGAGGGAGTCCCCGCGGGCCCTGTGCAGCTGAACCTGTGCTTCCGCGAGCCGCTCGTGCCGGAGGAGGGCTGGGAGCCGCCGACCGGGGGATGGGAGGCCCCGCCCGTGCAGCCGTACGCGTACCGCCGTCCGCCGGTCGCGGCCCTCGGCGGCCTCCCGCCGCGGCGCACCGTGGTCCTCGCCGGCCATGGCGCCGGCCCGCTCGCCGAGGCCTTCGCGGCCGCGCACGGCCTGCCGCTGCTCGCCGAGCCCACGTCCAACGCCCGCTTCGGCGGCCATGCCGTGGGGCCGTACCGGCTCCTCCTCGACGGCCACCCGGGTGAGCTCATCGAGCGCGTGGTCCTGTTCGGGCGGCCCACGCTGTCGCGGCCGGTCACCCAGCTCCTCGCCCGCGAGGGCGTCCAGACCGCCCTGTACCACGCCCGCCCCGCCGCCTGGTTCCGCGAGGGCCGGCGCCGGGAGCGGCTCATCGACGACCTCGACGTGCTCTCCGGGTTCGCCGGCCGCGGCGCCGAGGGCTGGCTGGACGCGTGGCTGCTCGCGGGCGCCGCGGCGCAGGAGGCCGTGGACAGGATCATCGCCGGCCCCGGCGCGGTGCTCACCGGGCCCCGCCTCGCCCAGCTCGTGTGGGACACCTCGCGCGGCCAGCTGATGCTCGGATCGTCCAACGGGATCCGCGACGTGGACCTCGCCGCGACGCCGCCCACCCAGCCGCTGGCGCGCGTGTTCGCCAACCGGGGCCTGTCGGGGATCGACGGGGCCGTCTCCACCGCCACGGGCCTGTGGCTAGGGCGCCGCGCCGAGACCACGATCTTCCTGGGCGACCTCACCCTCCTGCACGACGCGGGCGGCCTGCTCATCGGCGAGGGGGAGGCGGAACCGGACCTGCGCGTCGTCGTGCTCAACGACGCCGGCGGCGCCATCTTCGGCGTCCTCGAGCACGGGCGCGTGGGCGGCGACCCCGAGGGCCGCCCCGGCGCCGCGGCCGCGGTCGAGCGGCTCTTCGGCACGCCGCACCGCGCCGACCTCCGCGCGCTCGCGGCCGCGTACGGGGTCCGGCACACCCTCGTGCGCACGACGGCGGAGGCCGCCGCCGCGCTCTCCGCCCCCCGGCGGCCGGGCCGCGAGATCATCGAGGCGCGCCTCGACCGCGTCGGGCTCCGCGGACTCCACGCCCGGATCCGGTCCGCGGTCGAGGACGCGGTGGGCGTCCGGTCGTGATCCTGGCCGGCGCCGTCTGGGATTCCGGAACCCGCTGTCCGTGGCGGGGTTGCGCACCCGCCCGCAATATTGTCCAATGATGAACATTAGTTGCCTGTGATGCACATCTCACCTCGCTTTCGGCGGGGGTAGGATGGGACGTCGCATTAGCACTCTCGACACGTACCTGAAAAGTAAAGGTAGAGACATGACTTTCTCCGCGAAGCTCGCGGCCAAGGGCGCAGCCGTGCTCGCCGTCGGTGCCCTCGCCCTCACGGCCTGCACCAATGCCTCCGAGACGGGCGGCGGGGGGAGCCAGCCCTCCGGTTCGGCGTCGGCGTCGTTCGACCCGAGCACCGTGGCCAAGGACGACTCCCTCGCCTCGCAGGTCCCGGCCTCGATCAAGTCCAAGGGCACGCTCGTGGTCGGCTCCGACACGTCCTACGCCCCGGCGGAGTTCCTCGGCGGCTCGGACAACCACACCCCGATGGGCTACGACGTCGACCTCGCGAAGGCCATCGGCGCCACGCTGGGCCTCAAGACCGACGTGCAGACCGCGGAGTTCACGGGCATCCTGCCCGCCCTCGGCCCCAAGTACGACCTCGGCATCAGCTCCTTCACCATCAACAAGGAGCGCCTCGCGGCCGTCAACTTCGTGAGCTACTTCAACGCCGGCACCGCATGGGCCGTCCAGAAGGGCAACCCGAAGAAGTTCTCCCTCGACGACGTCTGCGGCAAGACCATCGGCGTCCAGACCGGAACCGTCCAGGAGGACCCGGACCTCAAGGACCGCAACGCCAAGTGCACCGCGGCGGGCAAGCCGGCCATCAACATCGTCTCGCTCAAGGCCCAGACGGACCTCAACACGCGCCTGGTCAACGGCAGCCTCGACGCCATGGCCGCGGACTCGCCGATCATCGGCTACGCCGTCCAGCAGACCAAGGGCGCCGTCGAGAAGCTGGGCGACACCTACGACGCCGCCCCCCAGGGCATCGCGGTCGCCAAGAGCGACACCGCGCTGGCCGACCTCGTCCAGAAGGTCATGACCAAGCTCATGGCCGATGGCACCTACAAGAAGATCCTCGACACGTGGAACAACTCCGAGGGCGCCGTCACCAAGTCTGAAGTCAACCCGACCCCCTCCTCGTGACTGAGATGACCACGCATCGGGCTGAGGCAGCCCAGACGTCCAAGGGCGGTGCACCGGAGCTGATCAAGGCTGTCCCGGTGCGCCACCCGTGGCGGTGGGTGGGGGCCGCCGTCATCCTCGTGATCGTGGCCCTGGCCGTCCAGAGCCTGGCGACGAACGAGAACTTCCACTGGGACACCTACGTCCTGTACATCCTCGATGTGAACGTGGTCCGGGGCGTCGGGTGGACGCTCCTGCTCACCGTGCTCTCGATGGTCCTGGCGATCGTGCTCGCGGTCCTGCTGGCGTTCATGCGCCAGTCGGACAACCCGATCTTCCGCTGGTCGTCCTGGTTCTGGGTCTGGTTCTTCCGCGGGACCCCGGTCTACACCCAGCTCATCTTCTGGGGCCTCGTCGCGGTGCTGTACCCGAAGATCGCCGTGGGCGTCCCGTTCGGCCCCGAGCTGTTCAGCTTCACCACGCAGGACCTGCTGAACTCCTTCTGGGCCGCGGTCCTGGGGCTCGGCCTGAACGAGTCCGCCTACCTCGCGGAGATCTTCCGGGCCGGCCTCAAGTCCGTGGACCGGGGCCAGACCGAGGCCGCCGAGGCGCTGGGCATGCGCGGGACCAAGATCATGTGGCGGATCGTGCTGCCCCAGGCCATGCGCGTGATCGTGCCGCCCACGGGCAACGAGACGATCGGCATGCTCAAGACCACCTCGCTGGTCCTGGCCGTGCCGTTCACGCTGGACCTCACCTTCGTGACCAACACGCTGGCCAACCGCACCTACCTGCCCATCCCGCTGCTCATGGTCGCGGCGACCTGGTACCTGCTCGTGACGAGCATCCTCATGGTGGGCCAGCACTACATCGAGAAGTACTACGGCAAGGGCGTGGACAACCTCGTCCCCGCCCCGGTGAATGCGGCGGCGGCGAAGGCCTCGGCGGCAGGCCTGGGTCCGGCGTCGGACACCATGCCCGGCGGCCCCACCGTGGCCGGCAAGGACATCGAGGAGAGCGGACGATGAGCGCAGCAGCCGCCGAGGGCACGCACCGCGTCGCCCCCGGGACCCAGGAGATCGTGCGCGTCGAGGGCGTGCACAAGTACTTCGGCCAGCACCACGTGCTCCGCGGGATCGACATGACGGTCAGGCAGGGCGAGGTGGCGGTGCTCATCGGGCCCTCCGGCTCCGGCAAGTCCACGCTCCTGCGCTGCATCAACCACCTCGAGACGATCAGCGCCGGACGGATCCGGGTCAACGGCGAGCTCATCGGCTACCGCGAGCACGGCGGCAAGCTGCACGAGCTCACCGTCAAGGACGTCGCGCGCCAGCGCCGGAACATCGGGATGGTGTTCCAGCGGTTCAACCTCTTCGGGCACAAGACGGCCCTCGAGAACGTCATCGAGGCGCCGGTGCAGGTGAAGGGCCAGAACAAGGCCACGGCCAAGAAGCGCGCCCTCGAGCTCCTCGACCAGGTCGGCCTGTCCGACCGGGCGGGCCACTACCCGGCCCAGCTCTCCGGCGGCCAGCAGCAGCGCGTGGCCATCGCGAGGGCGCTGGCCATGGAGCCCGAGCTCATGCTCTTCGACGAGCCCACCTCTGCCCTGGACCCGGAGCTGGTCGGCGACGTCCTGAACGTCATGAAGGACCTGGCGGCCTCGGGCATGACCATGATCGTGGTCACCCACGAGATCGGCTTCGCCCGCGAGGTCGGCGACACCCTGACCTTCATGGACGGCGGCGTCGTGGTCGAGTCCGGCAACCCGCGGCAGGTCATCGCCAACCCCCAGCACGAGCGCACCCAGGCCTTCCTCAGCAAGGTCCTCTAGCGCCGAAGACTCCGCACAGTGCGGCCAGAGACCCCGCAACCCCCTCACGAGGTTGTGGGGTCTCTGGCGTCCGCTTGTGGGGTCCTGCGTCAGCGCTCCACGCCGAGGGCCTCGAGCATCGGCCGGAACTTGGCCCACGTCTCGGCGAGCTCGGCAGTCGGCTGCGAGGCCTCCACGATCCCGCAGCCGGCGTAAAGCCGCATGGACGTCGGCGTCTCGATGACCCCGCCGCGCAGCGCGATGCCCCACTCGCCGTTGCCGGCCGCGTCCAGCCACCCGACCGGCCCCGCATAGGGCCCGCGGTCCAGCGCCTCGAGCTCGCGGATGAGCGCCCCGGCCACGGACGTCGGGGTGCCGCACACCGCGGCGGTCGGGTGCAGCGCGTTGACGAGCGCGAGCGAGGTGGGGATGTGCCCCTCGACGTCCACGAGCTCGGCCTTCACGTCGGAGGCGAGGTGGTACACGTTGGGCAGCTCGAGGATGAACGGCTCGTCGTGGGCGTTCATGGCCTCGGAGAACGGGGCGAGCGCCGTGGTCAGCGACTGGATGGCGATCTCGTGCTCGTGCCGCTGCTTGGGCGAGCCGGCCAGCACGCGCTCCGCATACTCGAGCCCCTGGCCGTTGGCGTCGCGCCGGTCGATCGTGCCCGCGAGGACCCGGGCCTGCGCGGTGCGGCCCTCGACCTGGATGAGCATCTCGGGGGTGGCTCCCACCAGGCCGTCGACCCCGTACACCCACGTGTCGCGGTAGGCCGCAGCGAGCCGGCGCAGCACCTCGTGCCGGTCGATCCCGGCGCCTCGGTGCACCACGATGTCCCGGGCGAGGACGAGCTTCTCGAGCTCGCCCGCCGCGATCCGCCCGACCCCGGCGGCCACGGCATCCATCCACCGCTGCTCGCCCAGCGAGCCGGGGGAAAGGGTCACCGGCCCGCCGCCGGCGGGGTCCGCGCCCGGGCCCGCACCCGCCGTCGTGCGTCCCTCCGTGACCGGGCCGCGTGAGCCGCCGGCGGGATCGAGGACGCGCCCGACGGCGGCCTGCACCGCCGCGTCGGTGGGCTCGGTCCCGTCGCTGGTCACCAGCGTGGCCCAGCCGGCTCCGTCGCGGAGGCCGATCACGAGTTCGGGGACGACCAGGCGGGAGAGGAAGTGGGAGGTGCGGGAGAACGCGAAGCTGCCGAACGCCAGGAGGCCGGTGCCGGGGTGGCCCACGCGGTCCACCACCTCGGCCTCGAGCGTGAGCTGCTTCCACCACGCCTCGGCGTCGATGAACCGGTCCGCGCCGGTGGCGGTGAAGCGGGCCGCCTCGCCGAACCCGATCTGGCCCTCGCCGCGGCGGATCCAGCACTGCACCTGCGCGTCCGTGAGGCCTGCGGCGAGGTCGGTGGCGCCTAGGACGGCCGGGCCCAGAGTGACCGTGAGGGCGCGCAAGGGGTGCTTCATGATGGATCAAGCCTACGCGGTAACCGCCAGGTCTCCCGGAGCAGGCCCGCTGGCACGGGGAGCCGCTGGGGCCGCCGCCTCGCCGTAGACGGGACGAGCGCGCCGCCGCTATCCTGACGGCCGTCCGCTTGCCCTGCACAGGAGGTCCCGTGAGCGTTGCCGTCGTTGTCCACGCCGCCGGGGACCTGCGCCTCGATCCGGTGCCGGAGCAGGAGCCCGGACCCCACGATGCGGTCGTGGCGGTCGAGTACGGCGGCATCTGCGGCAGCGACCTCTCCTACCTCCGGCACGGCGCCTCGGGCCTGAGCGTCCTGCGCGATCCGCTCGTGCTCGGCCATGAGGTCGCCGGGCACATCGCGGCCCTCGGCGAGGCCGTGACCGGCTTCGAGGTGGGCCAGCGGGTGGCAGTCCACCCTGCCACGGTGTGCGGTCGGTGCGCGCACTGCGCGGAGGGCCGGCCCAACCTGTGCGAGTCCGTGCGCTACCTCGGCTCCGCCGCGTCCCGGCCGCACACCCAGGGCGCCTTCTCCGCCCGCACCGTGATCCCGGCGGCCCAGCTGCGCGCCGTGCCCGAGGGCGTGAGCACGCGCCAGGCCGCCGTCGCCGAGCCGCTCGGCGTCGCGATCCACGCCGTCAACCGGGCCGGGGACGTGCGCGGCCGCACCGTCCTGGTCAACGGCGCCGGCCCCATCGGCGCGCTCGTCGTCGCTGCAGCCCGCCGGGCCGGCGCCGCCCGCGTCATCGCCGCGGACCTCGCCCCGGCCTCGCTCGAGGTGGCCCGGAGGATGGGTGCCCACGAGGCCGTCGACCTCTCGGGGGGCGCCGCGCTGCCCGAGGCCGAGGTGGTCTTCGAGGCCTCCGGCGCGGCCGCCGCCGTGACCGCCGTCCTGCGCGCCGTCCGGCGGGGCGGCACCGTGGTCCAGGTCGGCAACCTGCCCGCCGGGGACATCCCGGTGTCCCTCGGCGCACTCGTGTTCCGCGAGGTGGACTACCGCGGCACCTTCCGCTTCGTCGACGAGATGGCCGCAGCGCTGCAGTACCTCGCCGACGGACTCGACGTGGGGCCCCTCCTCACCCACGAGTTCGCCGCCGAGGACGCCGTCGAAGCCTTCCGCGTGGCGGGGGACCGCCGCACCGGCTCGTCCAAGGTCCTGCTGCGGTTCTGAAGTTTGGCAGAATGGTGCGGGTGAGCAGCGCAGGCAGCAGGGCATCCCTTGAGAAGCGGCCCGACGAGGTCGCCACCATGTTCGACGAGGTCGCACCGCGGTACGACGTCATGAACGACCTCCTCTCCCTCGGCCAGACGCGCCGCTGGCGGAAGATCGTGCTCGATGCGGTCGACGCCGGCCCCGGCCAGCGGGTCCTCGACCTCGCCGCCGGGACGGGCACCTCCTCCGAGCCCTACGCGGACGCGGGGGTCGACGTCGTCGCCTGCGACTTCTCCCTCGGGATGCTGCGGGTGGGCAAGCGCCGCCGCCCCGACATCGACTTCATCGCCGGCGACGCGACCAACCTGCCCTTCGCGGACGGCTCCTTCGACGCCGTCACGATCAGCTTCGGGCTGCGCAATGTGACCGACCCCCGCAAGGCCCTGGCCGAGATGCTGCGCGTGACCAAGCCCGGCGGCCGGCTTGTCATCGCCGAGTTCTCCTCCCCGGTCAACCCCCTCTGGCGCACCATGTACGTCGAGTACCTCATGCGCGCCCTGCCCGAGATCGCGCGCCGCGCGTCCTCCAACCCGGACGCCTACGTGTACCTTGCCGAGTCGATCCGCGCCTGGCCGGACCAGGACAACCTGGCCGCGTGGCTGTCCGAGGCCGGCTGGACCGACGTGACCTACCGCAACCTCTCCGGCGGGATCGTGGCCGTGCACCGCGCCTACAAGCCCGACGCCGCCGCCGAGGCGCCGGCCGGGACGGCCGCCCAGGTCCGGCGCGTGCGCCGCTCCGCGTCCCGCTGACGCGAGGCGGATCCACCGTGGACGTCCTGATCGTCGGAGCCGGCCCGGCCGGCTCGACCGCAGCCCACTACCTCGCGCGCTCCGGCGTGCCCGTCACCGTGCTCGAGAAGACCCGCTTCCCGCGCGAGAAGGTCTGCGGGGACGGGCTCACGCCCCGCGCCGTGCGCGAGATCCAGCTGCTCGGGCTCCCGCACGCAGCCGAGGACGGCTGGCGCCGCAACCGGGGCCTGCGCCTCATCGCCGGCGGCCGCACCCTCGAGCTCCCGTGGCCCGACCTCGACGGCTTCCCCGACTACGGCCTGGTGCGCACCCGGCTCGGCTTCGACGAGGCCCTCGCCGCGCACGCCCGCTCCGCCGGGGCGCAGATCCTCGAGGGCCACTCGGTCGCGGAGGTGCTCACGGACGACGCCGGCCGCGTGGTGGGTGCCCGCGCCCACCTCCTCGACGAGGCCGGCAAGAAGACCGGCGAGACGCGCGACTTCCGCGCCGACGTGGTCCTCGCCGCCGACGGCAACTCGACCCGCGCCGCCGTGTCCCGCGGCCTGGCCAAGCGCGACGACCGCCCCCTCGGCGTTGCCTACCGCACCTACTTCGAGAGCCCCCGCCACGAGGACGACTGGATGGAGGGCTGGCTCGAACTGCCCGGCGCCGACGGCAAGCCCCTGCCCGGGTACGGCTGGGTGTTCGGCGTGGGCGACGGCACGTGCAACGTCGGGCTCGGCATCCTCAACTCCTCCAAGGAGTTCGGCAGGCTCGACTACCGCCAGGTGCTGCGCGAGTGGGCCGCCGGCATGCCGGCGGAGTGGGGCTTCGCCGAGGAGAACCAGGTCGGGCCCATCCGCGGCGCCGCCCTCCCCATGGGCTTCAACCGCACCCCGCACGTGGTCCCCGGCATGGCCCTCCTCGGTGACGCCGGCGGCATGGTGAGTCCCTTCAACGGCGAGGGCATCTCCTACGCCATGGAGTCCGGGCGGTTCGCCGCCCAGCACCTCGTGGACGCCGCAGCAGCCCAGCGCGCGGCGGGCCGCGCGCGGCCGGCGGAGGCCGACGTCGACCGTCGCCTGGGCGCCTACGCGGACCGGGTCCGGCGCGAGTGGGGGAGCCACTTCACGCTCGGGCGCGCGTTCGCGGCGCTGATCGGCCACCCGGCCGTGATGCGCGCGGCGCTCGCCACCGGGATGCCGGTCCCGCCGCTCATGCGCCTCGTGGTGCGGCTGCTCGCCAACCTCACCGACCGGCCGGGCACGAGCCTGCCGGACGCCGCGATCCGGGTGCTCGAGGCGCTCGTGCCCGCGACGTCGAACACCGCCCCACCCCGCCCGGCGCCCGCAGCGCGCCCCGGAAGCTAGGCTTGACCCCGTGACTGAATCTGCAGACAGCCGCTGGACGCACGCGGGGCACGGACGCCCCGAGTCCTCCGAGCCGCCTCCCACCACCACGGCGATCGCCGCCGGCATGCAGCTGCCTGCCGCCTTCGCCGCCATTGCCGAGGACGCTGAGCTGGGCCCTGCGATCACCACGAGCATGGCGCGCGTCGAGCGGGTCCTGCGCGAGGCCATCTCCAACTCCGACCCCCTCGCCGACGCCACGAGCAAGCACCTCATGGAGGCCGGCGGCAAGCGCATCCGGCCGCTGCTGACCATCCTCGCCGCGCACTTGGGCGATTCCGAGCGGGCAGAGGTGCTGCAGGCCGCCGCCGTCGTGGAGCTCACCCACCTCGCCACGCTGTACCACGACGACGTCATGGACTCCGCGCCCTACCGCCGCGGCGCCCCCACCGCCCACGAGGTCTGGGGCAATACCGTGGCGATCCTCGCCGGCGACCTCATCTTCGCCCGCGCCTCGATCCTCGTCTCCGACCTCGGCGGCCGCGCCCTGTCCATCCAGGCCCGCACGTTCGAGCGGCTCTGCCTCGGGCAGCTGCACGAGACCGTGGGCCCGCGCGACGGCGAGGACCCGCTGCAGCACTACATCTCCGTGCTGTCCGACAAGACCGGCTCGCTCATCGCCGCCGCGGGCCAGTTCGGCGTGATCTTCTCCGGCGCCCCGTCCGAGTACGAGTCGGTGCTCGTGGACTACGGCGAGAAGGTGGGCGTGGCGTTCCAGCTGGCCGACGACGTCATCGACGTCACCGGCGGCAAGGTCACCTCCGGCAAGATCGCCGGGACGGACCTGCGCGAGGGCGTCCCGACCCTGCCCGTCCTGCTGCTGCGCCGCGCCGCGGCCGACGGCGATGCCTCCGCCCAGCGCGTCCTCGGCTTGGTGGACGCGGACCTCTCCGGCGACGACGCGCTCGCTGCCGCCGTCGAGGAGATCGCCTCGCACCCCGTCACCGAGCAGTCGTGGTCCGTGGCGCGGGAGTGGGCCGACGCGGCCAAGTCCGCCCTCCGGCCGCTGCCCGAGGGCGTCGTGAAGGACTCGCTCGCGGCGTTCGCGGACGCGGTGGTGGAGCGCCGGGCCTGACCCCCCGCCGCCCCCTCCCGCCCCTCCGGCCCTGCGCGTTGAGGGGTCATGTCCCAACGTTGAGGGGTCATGTCCCTGTCGTGAGGAGTCGCTAGGCTGCGCGCGCTGCGAAGAGGGAGCGCAGGGCGGCGCGGACTCGGGCAAAGTCGTCCCGGCGATCCTCCGCGGTGACGATGACGACCACCCATCCCGCGGCGCGGAATGCTGCGTCCCGGCGAGCGTCGCGTCGGCGCTGTTCGTCGGTGAGGTGATGGTCGCCGTCGTACTGGATCGCAACCCGGATGCTCCGGTAGCCCATGTCCGCGCTGAAGGAGAAGCGGTCGGAGGGCCGGAGCACGATCTGCAGCTCCGGTTCAGGGAAGCCGTAGGCGAGGAGACAGAGCCGGAGCAGGGTCTCCGGGACCGAATCGGCGCCGACCCGCATGTCGGCCAGCGCGGCACGGCACCGCGCGACCCCTTTCATCTTCGGGTGGCCACGGAGCATCTCCGCCAGCGCGTCCTTGGTGGAGTGCGGCCTGCTCCGGCCCTCGAAATCCGCCCGGGGACGGCGGATGAGTTGATCGCCGAGTGCTACGAGCGCGACCGGCCCCAGCTCGTTGCCCAGGTCGAGCCAGGTGCGGGCCGGCGAACTGGCGAGGATGCCGGGCCCGAGCTGCACCACCTCGTCCGGCAGAACGTGGACATGGTGGCCCACGACTCCGTCCCGCCTCACTCTGGGCAGGTGGCTCGGCTTGCTCAGGTGGAGCAATGAGTGGTCGGCGACCGGATCGGGGAGCCACAGTCCGTGCAGGGCGGCCGACGTCCTATGGGACGCCCACGCTCCAGGCGTCACGGCGAGGTGCGCCCGAACTCGGTCCGCGAGGGACGGATCGCCATCGCCCGGGAGGTACAGCTCGCGGCTGACGTGCCTGACGTTCCGGCGGAGGAGGTCGAAGTAGTCCAGGCCGTGGAGTTGGGCCTCGGTGGATGTGAACGATGAGGAGAGCATGATCTCGAGCGCGGTGGGCGTTGTCATGCCGGAATGGTGGCACCGTTCCCGGGATCATGCGCTGAGTTATCCACAGGGCGGCGCTGGAATCCCGGGGTGATGGGGCGCAGTTTGTCCTCCACAGCCCTAGGGACGTGACCCCTCAACGCAGGGATATGACCCCTCAGCGCAGGGACGTGACCCCTCAACGGTTAAACGGGTGGTCCCGGGACTCGGCTAGCGCCGATTCCCGGGACCGTTTCCGTTCGCACCCGGATTCACTGGAGGCTAAGAAGTGAACCCACTGACAAGCATATGACAGATCTGTAAAAAGTCCAGCGATAATCGTCAATCAGTTTGAAGCGAGTAGTGTCAGCCCTCTTCGTCTTCCTCGTCATCCTCGCTGAAGACCCACTCGAACATGTCGAACGTGAACTCCGAGAACGTCCCGTCTTCCGAGACCCACTCGCCCCGGGCGTTGTTCTTCCGGTACACGATCGGGTCCGGGACGCGCAGGTCGCCGGCGCGGAAGCCCCACGTGAACTGCTCCTCCTCGTCCTCGAGGAACATGAGGAAGCCCTCGTCGTCGATCTCGAGCTCCTCGGGGTCCCAGAAGTAGTGGTAGGCCTCCATGAGCTCGGAGTTGCCCAGGGCGAGGTAGAACTCGCGCAGCACCTGCGGGATCGTGAACGCATGCTCCTCGAGGGCCTGGTCGAGCTCCTTCTCCGAAATCCCGTCGGCGGGCTTCCAGGGATCCTCTAGGTACTTCGGGACAAGCGCGCGGAACTTCTCCAGGAACATTTCGTTCATGTGCTTCATCCTAGTCGGGCGGCGTCCGCGGGTTTCGGCCGCGTGAACGGGCGGCCGGTACGCTCGGCACATGAGCCAGGACATCCTCGTGGCATGCGCCCACGGAACCAGCAGCGCCGAGGGCAGGGCCGCGATCCTGGCGGTGATCGGCGAGATCCGGGCAGCCCGCCCGGGCCTGACCGTGGTGGACGCCTACGTCGACGTGCACGGCCCCGAGCTGCCCGACGTCGTCGCCGGGCTGCCCGCGGAGGCGAGCGCCGTCGTCGTGCCCCTCCTCCTCAGCGTCGGCTACCACGTGAAGGTGGACATCGCCCGCGCGGTGGCGTCGCGGCCGGGCACGCTCGCCGCGGGCCCCCTCGGGCCCGACGAGCGCCTCGCCGACCTCCTCGCGGCGCGCCTCGCCGACGCCGGGCTCCGCGCGGACGACGCCGTGGTGCTCGCCGCCGCCGGCTCGTCGAACCCGCAGGCCGCGGCCGACGTCGAACGCCTCGCCGATATGCTCCGCCACCGCGTCCCGAACCGCGTCCTGCCCGGGTACGGTGCGAGCGCCTCGCCGAGCGTTCCGGAGGCGGTCGCCGAGCTGCGCGCCGAAGAGGCGGACGGGACGGGCGACGCCGCGCGGGTCGTGGTCGCCTCCTACCTCCTCGCGCCGGGGTTCTTCCACGACCAGCTCGCGAAGGCCGGGGCCGACGCCGTCACCGCGCCGCTGCTGCCGGCGCCCGTGATCGCCCGGATCGCGCTGGACCGCTACGACGCCGCGCTCGCCGCGGCCGCCGCGGCTGCCCGAGTCGCGCCGGCCGCCCCGGCAACCCCGGGCGCGCCGGCCGCCCCGGCAATCCCGGGCGAGCCGGCCGAGTGAGCGCCGAGACGGGACACGCACCCCGGAGGGCGACGGCCGGGCTCCTCGTGGTCCTGGCCGCCGCGATGGGCGTCGGGCCCATCCTCAACTACGGCCTCAGCGCGGTGAGCCCGCTCATCCTGGCCTCGCTGGGGATGAGCCAGTCCCAGTTCGGCCTGCTCGCCGGGGCCGTGTTCGCCTCGGCGGCCGTGAGCAGCTTCTCCCTCGGGCGCCTCAGCGACCGGGCCGGCACGCGCACGCAGCTCGTGCTGATCTTCGGCGGGACGGTCGTGGCGCTCGTCATCGCCGCGCTCGCGCACAGCTTCTGGGTGCTCCTCGCCGCGGTGATCGTCGCCGGGCCGGCGCAGTCGATCTCCAACCCGACCACCAACCGCGTCATCGTGACCTCGGTGCCCCCGCACAAGCGGGCCGGGTGGATCGGGATCAAGCAGTCCGGTGTGCAGGCGAGCCAGCTCTTCTCCGGGCTGTTCTTCCCCGCGGTGGCGCTGTGGCTGGGCTGGCAGGGCGCGTTCGGGCTCGCCGCGGTGATCGCCCTCGGCCTGCTCGCGTACGGGTTCGCGCAGGTGCCCTCCGAGCCGGCGAGGCCCCGGTTCGCCGCCCGGCGGGGCTCGGGCGGGCCCCTGCCGTTCTCGATGTGGCTGTTCGCGGGGTTCGCGTTCTTCTCCGGCCTGGGGATGCAGGCCACCAACGTGTACCTCCCGCTCTACGCCGTCCGCGAGCTCGGCTTCCCGCTCGTGCTGGCCGGGGCCGCGGCGGGCGTCTCGGGCATCGTCGGGGTCTCGTCGCGCATCGTGTGGGGGCGCAGGATGGCCGGCGGCGCCCGGCCGTCCGGGCTGCTGCTCGCCCTGGCGCTCGGGGCGATCGTGGGCGTCGGGTGCCTGCTCGGCGCCGGCGCGCTGCACCAGCCGTGGCTCGTGTGGGCCGGCGTCGCGCTGCACGGGGCCACCGTGCTGGGCGCGAACGTGATCATGAACGCGGCCGTGCTCGTGGTGGTGCCCTCCGAACGGGTGGGCGTGGCTTCCGGCGTGCTCGCCGCCGGCATGTACACGGGGTTCTCGCTCGGGCCGCTGGTCATGGGGGTGCTGGCCGACGCGACCGGCTCGTACGGCGCCGGCTGGCTCGCCGTGGGCGCCGGCTACCTGGTGTGCGCGGGGCTCGCCCTGTGGCTCAGGCGCTACGGTGCCACGCACCCGTGGACGTCGTTCTCCCACTGACCCTGCGTCCGCGCCGCCCACCCGGCGTTCCGCGCCCCGCGTTCCCCGTTTCGGGTACGCATCTCGTCGCCTCTTCCCCGTTCCGGGTACGCATCTCGTCGCATTTCCGGCTCTCGGGTACGCACGACGGCGGGCTCCCCGGCCGCGCGCGGCGGCCCACCCGGCGTCGTGCGCGCCACCAGGATGCCCGCGCCCTGTTCCCGAAGCTCCAAAAGCGCGACGAGATGCGTACCCGAAACACCCAAAGGGCGACGAGATGCGTACCCGAAACGGGGGTGGGGCGGGAGTCAAGGATCGCGCCGGCATCGGCTCCCTGTGCGACGAAATGCGTCCCCGGGTGACCCAGCGTTGCAGCGCCGTGGAGGCGGGATGCGAGGCTCCGTACCCTCGAACGCATGACAGAGACCGCCACGCACCCGCGCACCGACTCCGTGCGCCCAGCACGCCCGCGTGCCGCCAAGCCGAACGGGCAGTGGAAGGTGGACGGCACCGCCCCGCTCAACCCGAACGAGGCCTGGAAGCAGGAGGACGGCGGGCTCAGCGTCCGCGAGCGGATCGAGTCGATCTACGCCGCCGGCGGGTTCGACTCGATCGACCCGACCGACCTGCACGGCCGCTTCCGCTGGTGGGGCCTCTACACGCAGCGCAAGCCCGGGATCGACGGCGGGAAGACCGCCACGCTCGAGCCGCACGAGCTCGAGGACCGCTACTTCATGATGCGCGTGCGCATCGACGGCGGCGCGCTCACCACCGAGCAGCTGCGCGTGATCGGCGGCATCTCCCGCGACTTCGCCCGCGGCACGGCGGACATCACCGACCGGCAGAACATCCAGCTGCACTGGGTCGAGATCGAGAGCGTCCCGGAGATCTGGCGCCGCCTCGAGGCCGTCGGGCTGCACACCACCGAGGCCTGCGGCGATGTGCCGCGCGTGATCCTCGGGTCCCCGGTGGCCGGCATCGCCGCGGACGAGATCCTCGACCCCACCCCGCAGATCCGCGAGATCGCGGACCGCTACATCGGCGACGAGTCCTTCGCGAACCTCCCGCGCAAGTACAAGACCGCGATCACGGGCCACCCGTCCCAGGACGTGGTGCACGAGATCAACGACTTCGCCCTCGTCGGCGTGGTGCACCCCGAGCTCGGCCCCGGCTACGACCTGTGGGTCGGCGGTGGGCTCTCCACCTCGGCACACCTCGCCGTCCGCCTCGGCGCCTTCGTGGAGCCCTCCCGTGCGGCCGAGGTGTGGGCCGGGGTGACGAGCATCTTCCGCGACTACGGCTACCGCCGCCTGCGCAACCGTGCCCGCCTCAAGTACCTCGTGGCCGACTGGGGCGCCGAGAAGTTCCGCCACGTGCTCGAGACCGAGTACCTCGCCTCGCCGCTGCCCGACGGGCCCGCCGCCGCCAAGCCGGCCACGCCCGGCGACCACGTGGGCGTGCACCGCCAGAAGGACGGCCGCTTCTACATCGGCGCGACCCCCACCGTGGGCCGCGTCTCCGGGCAGACCCTCCTCGCGCTCGCCGACCTCATCGAGGCCCACGGCTCGGCCCGGCTGCGCACCACCCCGCACCAGAAGATCGTGGTGCTCGACGTCGAGGAGGACCGCGTCGACTCGCTCGTGGCCGGCCTCGAGGAGCTCGGCCTCTACGCCAACCCGAGCCCGTGGCGCCGCTCCACCATCGCCTGCACCGGCATCGAGTTCTGCAAGCTCGCGATCGTGGACACCAAGGACACCGCCACCGCGGCCATCGCCGAGCTCGAGCAGCGCTTCGCGCCCGAGAAGGACGGCGACGACGCAGCCAACCGGCTCCTGCGCCCCCTGACCCTGCACGTGAACGGCTGCCCCAACTCCTGCGCCCGCATCCAGACGGCGGACATCGGCCTCAAGGGCCAGCTCCTGCCCGACGGCGACGGCGGCCAGACCCCGGGCTTCCAGGTCCACCTCGGCGGCGGCCTCGCCTCCGACTCGCGCGAGGAGGCCGGCACCGGCCGCACCGTCCGCGGGCTCAAGGTCACCGCCGAGGACCTGCCCGACTACGTCGAGCGCGTCACCCGCCGCTACCTCGCCGAGCGCGCGGGCGAGGAGCAGACCTTCGCCGAATGGGCCCACGCCGCGGACGAGGAGGCCCTCCAGTGACGGCCGCGACGAAGCGCTCGCAGGACGAGCTCAAGGCCCTCGCCGAGGCCGGCGCCGCAGAGCTCGGCTGGGACGCCTCGGCCCAGGAGGTGATCGGCTGGGTGGCGCGGAACTTCGCGGTGGACGCGACCGCCGTCGCCTGTTCGATGGCCGACGCCGTCCTGCCGGCCCTGGTGGCCGAGCAGCTTCCTGGCGTGGACGTGCTCTTCCTCGACACCGGCTACCACTTCCCCGAGACGTACAAGACCCGCAACGAGGTGGCGGAGAACCTGCGGGTCACCATCGTCGACGTCACGCCGAAGCAGACCGTCGCCGAGCAGGACGCCACGGAGGGCAAGGACCTGTTCTCCCGCGACCCCGGCCGCTGCTGCGCCCTGCGCAAGGTCGAGCCGCTGCACGCCGCGCTGGCCGGGTACGAGCTGTGGTTCACCGGGGTGCGCCGCGACGAGGCCCCGACCCGCAGCAGCACCCCGCTCGTGGCCTGGGACGAGAAGAACGGCCTCGTCAAGGTCAACCCCGTCGCGGGCTGGTCCTTCGACCAGCTCGTGCAGCACTCCGAGGACCACCTCCTGCCCGTCAATCCCCTCCTTGCCCAGGGGTTCCCCTCCATCGGCTGCGCACCCTGCACCAGGGCCGTCGCCCCCGGAGAGGACCCCCGAGCCGGCCGCTGGTCCGGCACCGACAAGACAGAATGCGGACTCCACGTATGAGCACCCAAGTAGTAGAGACCACCGGAGCCGGCGCGGCCGCACCAGGAGCGGCTCCGGCACTGCCGCTCCTCGACGCGCTCGAGGCCGAGTCGATCCACATCATCCGCGAGGTCGTCGCCGAGTTCGAGCGCCCCGCCATGCTCTTCTCCGGCGGCAAGGACTCCGTGGTCATGCTCCACCTGGCCGCCAAGGCCTTCTGGCCCGGGAAGATCCCGTTCCCCGTCCTGCACGTGGACACGGGCCACAACTTCCCCGAGGTCCTCGACTTCCGGGACCGCACCGTGGCCCGGCTGGGGCTGAAGCTCGTGGTCGGCTCCGTGCAGGAGTTCATCGACCGCGGCGAGCTCGCCGAGCGGGCCGACGGCACCCGCAACCCCCTCCAGACCGTCCCGCTCCTGGACACGATCGAGCGCAACAGGTTCGACGCCGTGTTCGGCGGCGGGCGCCGCGACGAGGACAAGGCCCGCGCCAAGGAGCGCATCCTGTCCCTGCGCGACGAGTTCGGCCAGTGGGACCCGCGCAACCAGCGCCCCGAGCTGTGGAACCTGTACAACGGCCGCCACACCGTCGGCCAGCACGTGCGCGCGTTCCCCATCAGCAACTGGACCGAGCTGGACATCTGGCGCTACATCGAGCGCGAAGGCATCGAGCTGCCGAGCATCTACTACGCGCACGAGCGCAACGTGTTCGTCCGCGACGGCATGTGGCGCGCCGTGGGGGAGGTGAGCCGGCCGCGCGAGGGGGAGGACGTCGTCGTGCGCACCGTGCGGTACCGGACGGTGGGGGACATGTCCTGCACCGGCGCCGTGCTCTCCGACGCCTACACGGTGGCGGACGTGGTGCGCGAGGTCGCGGCCTCGACCCTGACCGAGCGCGGGGCCACCCGCGCGGACGACCGCATTTCCGAGGCGGCGATGGAAGACCGCAAGAAGGACGGGTACTTCTGATGAGCACGCTGGCTGAGACCGCCGAGACGACCACCCTCGAAGAGGGCACCCTTTTCCGCTTCGCGACCGCCGGGAGCGTCGACGACGGCAAGTCCACCCTCGTGGGCCGCCTCCTGCACGACTCGAAGGCGATCCTCGCCGACCAGCTCGACGCCGTGGCCCGCACCTCCGAGGCCCGCGGCTTCGGCGGGGAGAAGGGCGGGCTGGACCTCGCGCTGCTCACCGACGGGCTGCGCGCCGAGCGCGAGCAGGGCATCACGATCGACGTCGCCTATCGGTACTTCGCGACCGACAGGCGCACGTTCATCCTCGCCGACTGCCCCGGCCACGTGCAGTACACCAAGAACACCGTCACGGGCGCCTCCACTGCGGACGCCGTGGTACTGCTCATCGACGCGCGCAAGGGCGTGCTCGAGCAGACCCGCCGGCACCTCTCCGTCGCCGCGCTCCTGCGGGTCCCGCACGTGGTGGTCGCCGTGAACAAGATCGACCTCGTGGACTTCTCCGCGCCGGTCTTCACCGCGATCGCGGACGACGTCGCGCGGCTGGCCTCCGAGCTCGGCCTCCGTGAGGCCGTGGCCGTCCCGGTCTCCGCCCTCGAGGGCGACAACATCGTGGACCGCTCCGGCCGCACCGCCTGGTACACGGGCCCGACGCTGATCGAGCTGCTCGAGTCCCTGCCGAGCACGGACGAGCTGGGCGACGCTCAGGAGCCCTTCCGCTTCCCCGTCCAGACCGTGATCCGCCCCCAGGGCGCGCTGGCCCCCGGTCTGGACGAGGAGGCGTTCCGCGACTACCGGGCCTACGCCGGCCAGGTCACGGAGGGCGTGGTGCGCGTGGGCGACCGCGTCTCGGTGGTGACCCCGGGCCAGGCCGCGCGCGAGACGACCGTGGTGGGGATCGACGTCGCCGGCCGCTCGCTCGAGGAGGCCGCCGCGCCCCTGTCCGTGGCGCTGCGGCTCGCGGACGAGTTCGACGTGGCCCGCGGGGACACGATCGCGGCCGCCGGGACCCTGCCGGAGAGCACCGCGGACCTGTACGGGTCGCTGGCCTGGCTGTCCGCCAAGCCGCTGCGCGAGGGGGCGAAGGTGCTCGTCAAGCACGGGACCTCCACGGTGCGCGGGCTCGTGCGCGCCGTGACCGGGAAGCTGGATCTGGACTCGTTCGAGGTGGCGCCCGCGTCCGAGCTGGGGCTCAACGACATCGGCGAGGTCCAGATCCGCCTGGCCGCCCCGCTGCCCCTCGAGCCGTACGCGGCCCACCGCCGCACCGGCGCGTTCCTCGTCATCGACCCGCAGGACGGCAGCACCCTCGCCGCGGGCATGGTCCGGCAGCACCCGGGGGACACCGAGGACGAGCGGTACTGGATCTGAGGCACACACCTCGGCGTCCCGCCGTCCTGTCGCTCCGCCGTCCGGCCTGTGGACGTGTGACAGGCGCCGACCAGCTCACGCTGCTAGCGTCGGGAGAGAACAGGACGGCGCCGCGGCCGCACCTTCCGCAGTCCGTGCACCCGGAGCCGGCCCTGTCGCCTGCAGTCGAAGGCCCACCGTAACCGGTTTGCCCCGAATCCGAGGCCTGCCTCGGGAGAGGAAGGAAGCAGATGACCGACAACCAGCAGGGCGGATGCCCGGTGATGCACGACAGCGCGGCCCAGGGCAGCGCGACGTCGAGCGGCAGCGAGAGCGAGAATCCCGCCATCGGGGCCCCCACGGCCAAGACCGACCACCCGCGGAAGAATTCCGACTGGTGGCCGAACCAGCTCGACCTCTCGGTGCTCCACGCCCACCACCCCGCGGGCAACCCGCTCGGGGCGGGCTTCAACTACCGCGAGGAGTTCTCCACGCTCGACCTCGAGGCCCTCAAGCAGGACATCACCGAGGTCCTGACCACCCCGCAGGACTGGTGGCCCGCCGACTTCGGCCACTACGGCGGCCTCATGATCCGGCTCAGCTGGCACGACGCCGGCACGTACCGCGTGTTCGACGGCCGCGGCGGCGCCGGCGACGGCAGCCAGCGCTTCGCCCCGCTGAACAGCTGGCCCGACAACGCCAACCTCGACAAGGCCCGCCGCCTGCTCTGGCCGGTCAAGCAGAAGTACGGCCAGAAGATCTCTTGGGCGGACCTGCTCGTGTACGCCGGCAACGTGGCCCTCGAGTCCATGGGCTTTACGACGTTCGGATTCGCGTTCGGCCGCGAGGACGTATGGGAGCCGGAGGAGATCTTCTGGGGCTCCGAGGACACCTGGCTCGGCCCCGACCGCTACGTCAGCAAGGACGAGATGGTGCCCGTGGTCGGCGCGACGGAGATGGGCCTCATCTACGTCAACCCTGAGGGACCCCAGGGCAACCCGGACCCGGCGGCCGCGGCGGTGTTCATCCGCGAGACCTTCGGCCGCATGGCGATGAACGACGAGGAGACCCTCGCCCTCATCGCGGGAGGCCACACGTTCGGCAAGACCCACGGTGCGGCGCCCGCCGACGCGCACGTGGGCCCCGAGCCGGAGGGCGCCGACCTCGAGGCCCAGGGCCTGGGCTGGCTGAGCAACTACGGCAGCGGCAAGGGCTCCGACGCGATCACCTCGGGCCTCGAGGTCACATGGACCGACCGGCCCACCGAGTGGAGCAACCGGTTCTTCGAGATCCTCTTCGGCTACGAGTGGGAGCTGACCAAGAGCCCCGCCGGGGCCTGGCAGTGGGTGGCGAAGGACGCCCCGGAGATCATCCCGGACGCGTTCGACCCGGAGAAGAAGCACCGGCCCACCATGCTCACCACCGATCTCGCGCTCCGGGTGGACCCGACCTACGAGAAGATCGCCCGCCGCTTCCTCGAGCATCCCGACGAGTTCGCCCAGGCGTTCGCGAAGGCCTGGTACAAGCTCCTGCACCGCGACATGGGGCCCGTGGGCCCGCACATGCTCGGCCCCTGGGTGCCCGAGCCGCAGGTCTGGCAGGACCCCGTCCCGGCCGTGGACCACGAGCTGGTGGACGAGCCGGACGTCGACGCGCTCAAGGCCCAGCTGCTCGAGGCGCTCCCGGCGGAGACGCTCCTGCGCACGGCCTGGGCCTCGGCCTCGACCTTCCGCAAGACGGACGGGCGCGGCGGCGCGAACGGGGCCCGCATCCGGCTGGAGCCCCAGCGCGGCTGGGAGGCCAACGAACCCGAGCAGCTCGACGCCGCCCTGCGCGCGCTCGAGAGCGTCCAGCAGAAGTTCAACGGCGCCCAGACGGGCGGGAAGAAGGTCTCCCTCGCGGACCTGATCGTGCTCGGCGGCGCCGCGGCGGTCGAGAAGGCTGCCCGTGACGCCGGCTTCGAGGCGACCGTGCCGTTCCGGCCCGGACGGACCGACGCCACCCAGGAGCAGACGGACGTCCAGTCCGTGGGCTATCTCGAGCCGCGCGCGGACGGGTTCCGCAACTACCTGCGGCCGGGGGAGAAGACCCCGGCGGAGAAGCTCCTCGTGGAGAAGGCCTACATGCTCGGCCTCTCGGCACCGGAGATGACGGTGCTCGTGGGCGGCCTGCGGGTCCTCGGCGGCAACGTGGGCGGCTCGTCCCACGGCGTCCTTACCGACCGGCCCGGGGCGCTCACCACCGACTTCTTCGTCAACCTGCTCTCTCCGGGCACCCGGTGGAAGGCCTCGGAGACCGAGGAGAACGTGTACGAGATCGCCGACGCCGCGACCGGCCAGCTCAAGTGGACCGCCACGGCCGCGGACCTCGTCTTCGGCTCCAACTCGCAGCTGCGCGCCCTCTCCGAGGTGTACGCGAGCCGCGATGCCGGGCAGAAGTTCGTGGACGACTTCGTCGCCGCCTGGACCAAGGTCATGGAGGCCGACCGCTTCGACCTGCGCTGATGCCCGGCCGCTGACGGCCCGTCGCTGACCGCTCAGCCGCTCCGAGGGCGGAGCCTGCACCCCGCAGGCTCCGCCCTCGCTGCATGTCGCGGCGCCTGCCGTGGCTGCCCCCACATGACTCCCGGTGACTCCGCGTGACCGAGCGTGAACTCACCCTTGGGCGCCCCGCAGAGGCTCGTCCATGCTGGAACGCATGATCCCGCAGACCTCCTCCCGCACGGTGCGAATGCCCCGATGTCGGGCCCGTCGGTAGGCCCCATCCGAGACCTGACGACCTGCGAGACCAAGGACTTCCCGCACATGAGCGAGACCACCAAGACCCCCGGCACCATCCGCATCACCGCCGACGCAGGCCCACCGAAGCGACGCCGCGGCCTCGCGCTCGGGATCGGCGCCGCCGTCGCCGTCGCCCTCCTCGGCGGGGCCACCGCGGTCGCCGCCGCGGTGACCGGCGGAGAGCAGCGCACGACGCCGGCGTCCGCCGCCGCGGCCCCCGCACCGCAGCTGCGCCTCGGCTTCTTCGGCAACGTCACGCACGCCCCGGCGCTCGTGGGCGTCCAGGACGGACTGATCGCGGGCGCCCTCAAGGCCGCCGGCACGGACTCCCTGACCACCCAGGTGTTCAACGCGGGCCCCGCGGCGGTGGAGGCGCTCAACGCCGGCGCCATCGACGCGGCCTACCTCGGCCCGAGCCCGGCCATCAACTCCTTCGTGCAGAGCCACGGCGAGTCCCTCTCGGTGATTGCCGGGGCGGCCGCCGCCGGCGCGCAGCTCGTGGTCCGGCCCGGCATCACGAGTCCGGAGCAGCTCCGGGGCGCCGTCCTCGCCACGCCCCAGCTCGGCGGCACCCAGGACGTGGCCCTGCGCGCCTACCTCGCGTCCCAGGGCCTGAAGGCCAGCCCGAACGGCGGCGGCGACGTCACGGTCAACCCGACCGACAACGCCCAGACCCTCAAGCTCTTCCAGGACGGCACCATCGACGGCGCCTGGCTGCCCGAGCCCTGGTCCTCCCGCCTCGTCCTGCAGGCCGGGGCGAAGGTGCTCGTGGACGAGAAGGACCGGTGGGACGGCACCGGCACGGGGAAGCCCGGCCTGTTCCCGACCACCATCCTCGTGGTGAACCGGGCCTTCGCCGCGGCGCACCCGCAGACCGTCGAGGCCCTGCTCAAGGGCCACGTGGCGGCCGTCGACTGGCTGAACCACGCATCCGCCGCCGAGAAGGCCACGGCCGTCAACGCGGCGCTCGCCAAGGCGGCGGGGTCGGGACTGCCGGCGAACGTGGTCGAGCGCGCCCTGGCCAACATCACGTTCACCACCGACCCGCTCGCGGGCGCCTACCCCAGGCTCCTCGCCGACGGCGTCACCGCGGGCGTCACCAAGGCCGCCGACCTCCACGGCCTCTTCGACCTGCGCGCCCTCAACGCCGTCCTCGCCCAGGAGGGCGCGGGCCACGCCCGGGCCGGCGCCGCCGGCCTGGGCCAGGACTGAGAAGAAGGGACCCCGCCATGACTGTGGTGCTCGAGAACCTCGGCAAGCGCTTCGGCGCCGGCCCTCCGGTGCTGGACGGCGTCACCGCCTCGATCGGCCAGGGAGAGTTCGTCGCGCTCCTGGGCGCCTCGGGCTGCGGCAAGTCCACGCTGCTGAACATCATCGCCGGCCTCGAACGTCCCAGCGCGGGCGCGCTCGAGGTGCCCGCGGACGGCGCTGCGTTCATGTTCCAGGACGCCGCCCTGTACCCGTGGCTCACCGCCCGCGGCAACATCGAGCTCGCCCTGCGCCTGCGCGGCGTGCCCAAGGGCGAGCGGCGCGCGCGCGCCGTCGAGCTCCTCGACCTCGTCCGCCTCGGCGAGGCGGCGGAGAAGCGCCCGCACGAGCTCTCCGGCGGCATGCGCCAGCGGGTCGCCCTCGCCCGCGCCCTGTCCCAGGACCGCCAGGTGCTCCTCATGGACGAGCCGTTCGCCGCGCTGGACGCCATCACCCGCGACCTGCTCCACGAGGAGCTCACCCGGATCTGGCGCGAGACCGGCCGGACCATCATCTTCGTCACCCACAACGTCCGCGAGGCCGTCCGGCTGGGCCAGCGCATCCTGCTGCTCTCCTCGCGCCCGGGCCGCGTCGTCGCGGAGTGGCCGGTCCCGGACGCCGTGAAGCACGACGCCGGCGCGTCCGCCGCCCTCGCCAACGAGCTCACCGCCCGCCTCCGGCAGGAGATCGCCCGCCATGCCAAGTAACCCCCCCCTCACCGAGCCGGCGTCCCTCGACGCCGAGCTCGCCGCCATCGAGGCGGGCCTCGACGAGCTCCAGTCGGACACCGTGCGGCGCAGCCGGGACCTCTCCCGCGTGCTCCTGCCCCTCGTCGCCGTCGTGCTCCTCGTCCTCGCCTGGCAGCTCTACGTCACGCTCGGGCTCAAGCGGCGGGACCTGGTCCCGGGCCCGCTCGACGTCGCCGCCTCGCTCGGGCAGCTGTGGAGCGAGGGCAGGGCGCAGGAGGCCGTGTGGACCTCCCTCCAGCGCGGCCTGCTCGGCTTCGCCGTGAGCGTCGTCGTCGCGACCCCCCTCGGGCTGCTCCTCGGCCAGGTGAAGACCCTCCGGCGGGCCTTCGGGCCGCTCATCTCCGGCCTGCAGGTCCTGCCGTCCGTCGCGTGGGTCCCCGCCGCGGTCATCTGGTTCGGGCTCACGGACGCGACCGTGTACTTCGTGGTGCTCATGGGAGCCATCCCCTCGATCGTCAACGGGCTCATCTCCGGGATCGACCAGGTCCCGCCCCAGTACCGCTCGGTCGCGAAGGTCCTCGGCGCGTCCCGGGCCGAGCTCGCGCTCCAGGTCATCCTCCCCGCCGCCCTGCCCGGGTACGTGGCCGGGCTCAAGCAGGGCTGGGCGTTCTCGTGGCGCTCCCTCATGGCCGCGGAGATCATCGCGGTGGGCGGCACGCTCGGGTTCGGGCTCGGTTCGCTCCTGGACCAGGGGCGCACGCTCAGCGACATGGGCGTGGTCATGAGCGCCATCCTGACGATCCTGGCGGTCGGCATCCTCATTGAACTGTCCGTGTTCGGACCCATCGAGCGGCGCATGCTCCAGCGCCGCGGACTTCTCACCGGAGGCACGCGATGAGCGGCATCGACCTGTACCCCACCTCCCTGCGCCTCCTCGGCCGGGACGTCCTCGTCGTCGGCGGCGGGAAGGTCGCCGCCCGCCGGGCCCAGGGCCTGCTCGACGCCGGCGCGAAGGTGACCGTCGTGGCACCCGAGGCGGGGGCCGACGTCGTGCGCCTGGCTGATGCGGGGCTCGTCGCCTGGGAGCGGCGCGGCTACGAGACGGCCGACCTCGACCGCGTGTGGTTCGTCCAGACCGCGACCGGCGTGCCGGCGGTGGACGCGCGCGTCGCCGCCGAGGCCGAGGACCGCCGGATCTGGTGCGTCAACGCCGCCGACCACGAGTCCTCTGCGGCCTGGACCCCCGCCACGGCCCGGGTGGACGACGTGACGGTCGCGGTGAACGCCGGGGGAGACCCGCGCCGGGCCAAGGCGCTCAAGGACGCCGTGGTGCTCGCGCTGGGCACCGGGAAGCTCCCGCTGCGCCGGAGCCGGCACGCCGCCGGGCGCGTGGCCCTCGTGGGCGGCGGCCCCGGCGACACCGGACTCATCACCGTCCGGGGACGGACCCTCCTCGCCGAGGCGGACGTGGTCGTGGCGGACCGCCTCGGCCCCCGCGGCCTCCTTGACGAGCTCCCTGATGCAGCCGCAGGCGGCCCCCGGGTCATCGAGGTCGGCAAGGCCCCCGGGGCCCACACCGCCACCCAGGAGGAGATCAACGCGATCCTCGTCCGCGAGGCGCAGGCCGGCAACGTCGTGGTCCGGCTCAAGGGCGGCGACCCCTACGTCCTGGGCCGCGGCGGCGAGGAGGCCGAGTACTGCCGGCGCCACGGCGTTGACGTCGAGGTGGTCCCCGGGGTCACGAGCGCCGTGTCCGTGCCCGCCGCCGCCGGGATCCCGGTCACCCACCGCGGCCTCGCCACCGGGTTCAGCGTCGCCACCGGCCATGACGAGCTCGCCGAGCTCCCCGCCCGGCCCGACCACACGATCGTGCTGCTCATGGGCGTGCGCCGCCTCGCGGACTCCGCGGCGATGCTGCGCTCGCGCGGACTCGGGGAGTCGACGCCGGTCGCGATCGTCGAGCGCGGCTGGACCCCCGAGCAGCGCGTCACCGTCGGCACAGTGGGTACGATCGTTGATCGGGCCCGCGCCGTCGGCGTCGCGAATCCCGCCGTGATCGTGATCGGCGACGTCGTCCGCGTGAGCCCGTACGCGCCGTCGGACATCGCCCACGCCTCGCTCTCCACGAACCGCTAGAGACCCGAAGAAGAAGCCAGAAGGAATCCCCGTGACGAACTCCCAGCAGCGCCCGCTGCGCATCGCCATCATCGGCTCCGGCCCGGCGGGCGTCTACGCCGCAGACCTGCTCACCAAGAGCGCCCCCGTCGCCGCCGGCGAGCTGACGCTCAGCATCGACCTCTTCGACCGCTACCCGGCCCCGTACGGGCTCATCCGCTACGGTGTGGCCCCGGACCATCCGCGCATCAAGGGCATCGTCAACGCCCTGCACAAGGTGCTCGACCGCGGCGACATCCGCTTCTTCGGGAACGTCGACTACGGCACGGACCTGAACCTGGAGGACCTCCAGCGCCACTACGACGCCGTGATCTTCGCCACCGGCGCCATCAAGGACGCCGACCTGAACATCCCGGGCGTCGAGCTGACCGGGTCCTTCGGCGCCGCCGACTTCGTCTCCTGGTACGACGGCCACCCGGACGTGCCGCGCGAGTGGCCGCTGGACGCCAAGGAGATCGCGGTGATCGGCAACGGCAACGTCGCGCTCGATGTGGCCCGCGTCCTGTCCAAGCACGCCGACGAGCTCCTCGTCACCGAGATCCCGGACAACGTCTACCGCGCCCTCGCGTCGAGCCCGGTCACGGACGTGCACGTCTTCGGCCGCCGCGGCCCGGCCCAGGTGAAGTTCACCCCGCTCGAGCTGCGCGAGCTCTCTCATTCGCACGATGTGGACATCGTGCTCTACCCGGAGGACTTCGAGTTCGACGAGGCCTCTGACCGCGAGATCCAGACCAACAACCAGGTCAAGACCATGGTCGGCACGCTTACCAACTGGATCGCCGAGCAGCCCGAGGACCCCGCCGAGCTCACCGCGTCCCGCCGCCTGCACCTGCACTTCCTGCAGAGCCCCGTGGAGATCGTGGACTCGCCCGAGACGCCGGGCCGCGTGGCCGGGATCCGGTTCGAGCGCCAGGAGCTCGACGGCACCGGCAACGTCCGCGGGACCGGCGAGTTCACGGACTACCCCGTCCAGGCCGTCTACCGCGCCATCGGGTACTTCGGCTCGGCCCTGCCCGGACTCGAGTTCGACCACCGCCGCGGCGTCGTCCCGAACGACGGCGGCCGCGTCCTCGGGGCCGACGGCGAGTTCGTGCCGGGCGTCTACACGACCGGGTGGATCAAGCGCGGCCCGGTGGGCCTCATCGGCCACACCAAGGGCGACGCGCTCGAGACCATCGGCCACCTGCTCGACGCACGCGGCGACCTGCCGGCCGCCTCGGAGCCCAGCGAGGCCTCGGTCCGGGAGCTGCTCGAGTCCCGCGGCGTCCAGTACACGACGTGGGAGGGCTGGCTCGCCCTCGACGCGCACGAGAAGGCCCTCGGCGCCGCCGCCCAGCCCGCGGTCACCCACAAGGGCGAGGTCGCGCGCGAGCGGGTCAAGGTCGTCGCGCGCGAGGAGATGGTCGCGATCTCGAACGGCGCCCCCGTCTCCCGCTGACGGGGTCAGGCCTTGGCGACCTTCTTCACGGCCAGGGCGAGGTACAGCTGCACCCGGTCGGCGGTCACGGCCGGGTCGTACCCGGTGAGCTCGGCGATCTGTCCCAGCCGGTAGCGCACGGTGTTCCGATGCAGGTTGAGCTGCTCGGCCACCTGCGCCACCGAGCCGTTGAGGTTCAGGTACGTCTCGAGCGTGTGCACGAGCTCCGAGCCGTGCTGCCGGTCGAACCGGACCAGCGGCCCCACGGCCTCGCCGGCCATGTCGGCGAGCGGGACGTCCTCGCTCGCGAGCAGCAGCGACGTGATGCTCAGGCGCTCGGGCTCGTTGACGTCCAGCCCGCGCCCGGCCGCCTCCTTGGCCTCGAAGTAGCTCCACCGGAGGCCGTTCGGCTTGGTGTAGGAGCCCCCGATCCCGATCGTCGCGTGGATCCCCGCCTCGGTGAGGTGGTCGGAGAGGGCCCGGCCCAGCGCCGGGGCGCGCGTGCCGTCGTCCTCCACCACGACGACGAGGTCCCGGTCCAGCGTCGCGGTGACCGCGCCGTCGAGCGCGGCCGGAAGGGTGGTGCCGCGGAGGTTGCGGTGGTGCGCGGCAGACTCGGCGAGCAGCACCACGTTGCGCTTGGTCGAGTTGATCCCGGTGCCGGCGAGGCGGCGCGACGCCTCGTCCGCATCGAGGGTCCCACGCACGACGTCGTTGAGCACCTGCCCGGCGAGCGCCCGATGGGCCTGGCGCTGCTTCATGAGGTTGCTGAGCTCGATGCTGATCAGGTTCTGGGCGTACGAGATGATGCCCGTGTCCTCGAAGGGCTTCTTCGCCCACAGGGTGCACGCGTCGCGGCGCCCGGTGGGGATGGGGAAGGGCACCCAGCGGTCCATCGACGGCATCCCGGCCTCGGGGCTCGAAGCGTAGAGCTGGGCCGTGAACTGGGTCAGGATCAGCTCGGTGCCGAGCATGGAGCCGAGGTGCCGGAGCAGCTCCTGGAGGCCGCCGCCGGTCAGGAGCGAGCGGGCGAGGACCTGGTGGGCGGCGATGAGGCGCTCGAGGCTCGCGTAGTGGTCGGCGGAGTGCGAGTCTGCCACGAGCTTGCCGATGGCCATGAACGGGGTGCGGTAGGGCACCTCGACCACGGGCACGCCCCACCGGTTGGCCTCGGCGACGAGCGCGGGCGGGATCGAGTCGTGCCCGAGGGCCACGCCGAAGCCGATCCCGAGCGCCCCGGCGCGCTGGAGGACGCGCACGAACCGCCGCTGCTCCGCCGCGGTGCGCTGCCGCACGCCCGTGGTGAGGACGAGTTCGCCGCCCGTGAGGAACGGCGCCGGATTCTCGAGCTCCGTGACGGCGACCCAGCGGATCTCTTCGCGGAGCGTCGCGGTGGCCGAGCCCGCAAGCCGCAGGCCGAGGTCGGGGTGCGCGAGGAGGTCGGCGAGGGTCAGAGCCATGCCCCTCATGATAGGGGAGCAGGCTGGCCGATCGCACGAGAGCCGCCGTCAAGCCTCGTGCGATCGGCCATTCATCGTGTGGCGTGTCTCGCACTAGGTTGGGACCGACGAAAGGAACCCCAGCCATGGACATCCAGTACCGCCTCGAGCAGAAGCGCAAGGTCCTCGCGGACTTCCCCGGCCCCCGCTCGCTCGAGCTCGCCGCCCGCCGCGCCCAGGCCGTCGCCGCGGGTGTCGCCTCGTCCGTCCCCGTCTACGTCGCGGACGCCGACGGCGGCATCATCCACGACGTCGACGGCAACTCCTTCATCGACCTCGGCTCCGGCATCGCCGTGACCACCGTCGGCGCGTCCGACCCCGCCGTCGTGGGCGCGGTCAAGGAGCAGGTCGAGCACTTCACCCACA
The DNA here is from genome assembly GCF_054782415.1 of Sinomonas soli. Classification (NCBI taxonomy): domain Bacteria; kingdom Bacillati; phylum Actinomycetota; class Actinomycetes; order Micrococcales; family Micrococcaceae; genus Sinomonas; species Sinomonas soli. The sequence continues at coordinate 256,632 of NZ_BAAGSN010000020.1, forward strand.
CGTGCTTCATGGTGTCCCCCTACGAGGGCTACGTCGCCGTGGCCGAGAAGCTCAACCAGCTCACCCCCGGCGAGCACGCCAAGCGCACCGTGCTGTTCAACTCCGGCGCCGAGGCCGTCGAGAACGCCGTCAAGATCGCCCGCATCGCCACCGGCCGCACGGCCGTCGTCGCCTTCGACCACGCCTACCACGGCCGCACCAACCTCACGATGGGCCTCACCGCGAAGGCCATGCCGTACAAGCACGGCTTCGGCCCGTTCGCCGGCGAGGTCTACCGCGCGCCCATGAGCTACCCGTTCCGTGAGGAGAACCCGCAGATCACGGGCAAGGAGGCCGCCGAGCGCGCCATCCTCATGATGAGCAAGCAGATCGGCGCAGACCAGATCGCGGCCATCATCATCGAGCCCATCCAGGGCGAGGGCGGCTTCATCGTCCCAGCGGACGGCTTCCTGCCCCGCCTGGCGGAGTTCGCCAAGGAGAACGGGATCGTCTTCATCGCAGACGAGGTCCAGTCCGGGTTCGCCCGCACCGGCGAGTGGTTCGCCGTCCAGCACGAGGGCGTGGTCCCGGACCTCGTCACCACCGCGAAGGGCATCGCCGGCGGCATGCCGCTCTCGGCCGTGACCGGCCGCGCGGAGCTGCTCGATGCCGTCCACGGCGGCGGCCTCGGCGGCACCTACGGCGGCAACCCGGTGGCGTGCGCCGCGGCGCTCGCCGCGATCGACACCATGGAGACCCAGGACCTCCGGGGCCGCGCCCGCGAGATCGAGGCCACCGTCAAGGAGCGCCTCGGCAGGCTCCAGGCGGAGCTCGGCGAGGCGGGCATCATCGGCGACATCCGCGGTCGCGGTGCCATGCTCGCGCTCGAGTTCGTCAAGGCCGGCAGCGGCGACGCGAAGGTCCCGGACGCCGCGGCGACGAAGAAGATCGCCGAGTACTGCCTCAAGGAAGGCGTCATCATCCTCACCTGCGGCACGTACGGGAACGTCATCCGCCTCCTGCCCCCGCTCGTGATCTCGGACGAGCTGCTCGCGGACGGGCTCGACGTGCTCGAGGCCGCCATCCGCTCCGTCGCGTAGCGGCACGGGTCGCCCCGCGACCCTCCGCCCGACACGGCCGCCCCTGGGGCGGACGGGCCGGTAGAGTCTGCCGTACCAAGCTGCAGACCGGACGAGGGCGCCCGGGATCCCGGGCGCCCTCGCCTTCTGCCGTGACGCGACCTGTGAAGGGGTGGCCCATGCGTTATGTCGTCGGATACCAGGCGGACCAGCGGGGTGCGGACTCGGTGGCGCTGGCCGTCGCGATCGCCCGGGCGCAGGGCGCCACACTGGACCTCATGCTCGTGCTGGGGGAGGACGCCCCCTACATCGCGGCGAATCCCGATGGGCCGCGGGTCCACCCGGAGGAACAGCAGACCCTCACCGCCCAGCGCCAGGCCCTCGCCCTCGTGCCCGCCGATGTCGAGGCCGCCTTCCATGTGCGCCACGGCCACTCCTTCGCCGCAATCCTGATCGAGGCCGCGGTGGAGTTCGAGGCTGCGCTGATCGTGGTGGGCGCGGCGAGCAACGGGCTCTTCAAGCGCTACACCGTCGGGTCGGTCGCCAACGCCCTCCTGCACGCCTCGCCCGTGCCCGTCGCCCTCGCTCCCCGCGGGTACCACCGCACGGACCCGGTGGAGCGCATCACGGCGTTCATCGGCCGGCGCGAGGGGGCCGACGCCGCGGTCGACGTCGCCCTCATCGCCGCCGGGCGGCGCAACGTGCCGCTCCGCTTCGTCTCCCTCGTCGAGCTCGACGAGCGGGGGGACTCCGGGGAGAACATCAACGCCGCGCACCGCCACGCGAACACCATCCTGACCGAGGCCGCCCACCGCCTGCCGGCCGGCCACGAGGCGAGCGTCGAGGTGGCGCACGGCCGCACCTTCGAGGAAGCGGTGGACAGCCTCGAGTGGCTCGAGGGCGAGCTCGTCATCATCGGCTCGAGCCGGCTCGCGCAGAAGAACCAGCTCTTCCTCGGGTCCACGGCGAACAAGGTCCTGCGGGCCCTGCCCGTGCCCATGGTCGTGGTGCCGCGCGACTACGAGCGGGCCGAGTCCCACCCGCTCGGCTGAGCCGGGCCGGGCCGGGCGCCTGCCCGGCCCGGCCCCTCCACACCGCCCCTCCGCTCCCGGTTTCGGGTACGCATCTCGTCGCGGTTCTGGCGTTTCTGGTACAGATCTCGTCGCGGTTTCCGGCTCTCGGGTACGGGCGGCGCCACCATGGACCATGGGCGCAGATCCACACATCGCGCCGCCGTTGCGCCGCTGTTCGGCACCCCCGACCGGCAACCGCCGGCGCCCCCCGCCCGCGCAGGCCTCGGCCGCCTTCCCGGCAGTCCCGGCCACGATCCTCGCGACCGAGCACTGGAGCCTGCTCGGCACGCGGGGCATGCTGTGGAACGAGCTCATGAGCCGGATCAGCATCCATCTCACGGTGTCCTCGGCGTCACTCGTGGTGCTCGCGCTCGTCGCGCAGGCGACGGGGCTCGGCGCCGGGTTCTGGGTGATGGCGATCGGGCTCGCCTCCATGCTCCTGGTGCTCGGGTCGCTGACGCTCCTGCGCGTCTCGATCGGCAGCCAGGAGGACCACCTGCTGATCGCCGGCATGAACCGGCTCCGCGGCGCCTACCGTGATCTCGCGGCGGGCGTGCTCGGCGCGCTCATCGCGTCCGTCTCCGGCGGTTCGACCGTCCTCGTGGTGCTCGTCGGGACGGCGGCCGGCGTGGCGTATCTCGTCGGTTCCACCCTCACGGCCCGCAGGATCTTCGGCCGCCTGAGTTGCCCCGGCCCGCCATACGGCGTCGGAGGCCCCGGACGCCTAGCTGTAGTGCCCAGCCAGGTTGTTTGGCATCCGGCTGATGGGCGGGAGCTTGCCGATGGCGGTGTGG
>NZ_BAAGSN010000021.1:0-12050 GCF_054782415.1 Sinomonas soli
CGGCACCCTCTACCAGCCCCCAACCGCCGCCGCGGCTTGACGAAAACCATAGAGGCACCCCCCGGCAGGTCCAGGCTGATTGGCAGTCACACCGAGGACAAGCGTCGCAGCATTCCCGGCGGATCGCGCTTCGGACAAAATTTGCCTTCATTGCGGGCACGCCCCAGAGTTTGGTCGTGAGATCCATCTTCGGGCGGACTGCCGCCGCCTCCGCCGCGACCCTCCTGTCCATCTCCGTCGCCGCATGCTCAGCAAGCCCAGCGGCCACGGGCTCAGCATCGACTCAGGGTGCTGCGTCGGGCGACAGCGTGCCCCGAGCGACTGCCCAGAACCGGAAGGCGGCGGCATCAGCTATGCAGTACGTTATCGACCACTACAAGGGACAGCGGAACACGGCGGAAAAGTTCTCGCATTACCCATCTGACGCCGCCCGTGAAGCGGACCCAGCGTACGTGGCGCTGCAGGCTGACTTGAAGAAGGACTACGTCGGCGAAGCCGACGCCGTAATTGTCCCGATCGTCTCAGGGAAGGACATGGCTGACTGGAACTTGTGGCAGAGCTGGGAGACTCAGATGATCAACGAGGATGTCCAGCTCGATGGTCTCGCCCGTGGCATCTCCACGGCACCTCAGGTCGACGGACCCGTCACGATCGCCCAGGACGCTGTGACTCGCTTCCTCCAGTAGGAGTTTGCGGAGGACATCTTGTATGTACTCGGAGAACCGAGTAGGGGCGTGACTGGCGGGGTCTGCAGGTTTTGGTCGACGGCAGCGCCAAGACCGGCATTTACCTGGAGTTCCGGTACCAGTACCGCACCCTGGACCGGATCGAGATCCGGAAGACGGGCATCGTCCTCGAGGGCCGCCCCGAGCGGGCCGAGGAGCTGCTGCGCGGCCTCGCCGAGGCATGGGAGGCGCGCATCGGCGAGTTCGAGGCGGGTCTGCGGGCCCGGGTCGGCATCCTCGGCGCCGAGATCGCCCGGGCGCAGGCCGTCGTGGACGGGTACCGGTTCTCCCGCGAGGGCGAGCTGTGCGCGGCCGAGGCTCGGCTGGCGGAGATCGACGCCGAGCTGGCCGCCGAGGCCGAGACCGCGGAGGAGGAGGCCGTGGCGGCATAGTCCTGCGGGGCCGCCTCCTGCTCTATCCCATGCCCCGAGTGGCTGTCATCATTCCGGCATGCAGCTGTTGATGGTGCCGTGGTTCCGAGACGCGGTGTTCCTCGTGCCGCTGGGCGTACTGATGACGGCGACGTGGCTGCAATGGATGGACAGCCGCTCCGAGCATCAGCGCTACCTGCCGCCGCAAGAGTTGAATCTCAGGCGTGCCACTTCACGACAGGAACGGTGGGCGCGCTTCGAGTTCGCGTTCGGTTCGAAGGGGAGAGGCCACGACAACGATTCCCCACCGACGGCAGAAACGAAGGCGAGGCGGACTTCCCAAGGATGGGTCATGCTCTTCATCGGCACCTTCCTTGCCTTCGTTCTGCAGCTGTTAGCCGTTGCTGCTGACCTGTTGGACATGGCTCCGTTGTTGGTGTCGGTTCTCGGCCTGGCGCTGTTGCTTGTCGTCTACATCCACGGGGTGCTGACGCGGGTCGCCGATCTCCGGGAGCACCCGGGACTGCTGGAGCCGCCCCGCACTACTTCAAAGGCAGGGGCGTTCCTGCTGAAGGCGCTCTGGGTCACTCTCAAGCTGGGCGCGAGCCGCAAGGGACGTGAGGGACGCAAGGAGACCTACCGCAGTTTCGTCTCGCGAAAGCTGACCGAGTTCTATGCCCAGAGGGAAGAGCTGGAGGCCGATCGGCCGGCCTGGCTCGCGCCCCCAAAGGCTGTCCTCGACCCGGGTGACCGTTCCCAACGGATTGTTGTAACGGTTGAGCCCTCCCAGGAGTGGAGCCCTGGGTTCTACGAGCTGGTCAAAGAGGCCCTCCCGCTATCTGTTGTTCGGCCCCGGCCGCGGACCGACTACAAGCCGAGGCATCTCAGGTCAGGTCTGGAGCTGCTGGGCCCTGGGATCAGGCTGACGATGGAGCCGCGATTCGCGTACCTCATCAGCTTCTGCATGCCGCGCGAGCTCTACTCGTCGCTCTCCACGGCTAGTCGCACGATCCAGGATGCCGGCGTGAAGCCATGTGAATATCAGGCCTCGGCGCGTCCACCCGCTGGCGCGTGAGGCCCACCGTGGGCAAGGTTCTCGTCGCCAATGGCGAAGGGCCAGCGCCATCCAGGAACCGTTCCTGCCGTCCAACGCCTCGGGGCGGTCCGCGCTGTGCCGCGGGAGCGGCAGGTCGCGGCGGTCCAGCCCGGGCAGCGCATCGGAGATGTCCACCGGCTCCGCGGCCAGCAGCGACAGCTCGATGTCCACGATGCGCCGCTCACCGCTGGATCACGCCTCCGGACTCGTACCGGAGGGTCTCTGAGTCGAGCCACGCCCGCTTTCCCTCGCGGTGTATCCACGGCGCCTTGTCGTAGACGGCCCTGCCGCGCCGGATGAGAAGCTCGACGGCCGCCTCGGTCGGGTACGCCGCCTTCGCCTAGGCGCGCAGGGCCTCCTCTGTCGCCGTCTCTGCCGCTGCGTCGTCTCCCATGCCGTGAACGCTACCGCCCCGCGGCACGGGCCTGGGAGCCCCGGGCCTTCGCCTTCGCCTCGTTGCTGGCCTTGACCGTAGCCCGCGCCCGCCTGAGGAGGGCTTCAACCGCGCGGTCTGCTTCCTCCGCGGTCAGGGTCAGGTCGTCGCTGACCAACGAACCGGAGCCGGTTCGGATGACCATCCCGGAATAGCTTGCCCGGAACCGACGCGCACGCGAGTTGCTGCCTGACTCCACGTTCGGCTTTCTCCTACTCATCAGGCGACGCTGGGTGCGCCTCGTGTGCCGCGAGTTGGGCTTCGACGACTTCGCGCATGGCGTCGAGCGCCCTCTCGGACTCCTCGACGGTGAGCTTCTTCCCGGCTCCGACCAGGGAGCCGCCGCCGAGGTGGATGATGACGTCCGCCTCCTGCAGAAGGTGTTCGCGAGCTGACGGTCCGGCTTGGCGGGGCCGCCTTGGTGGTCTCGGCATCTAGGGTCTCCTCTCCACTTCTCAGGCTAAGGGCCATGTCGCTAATAGCGACAGCGTCCCTTCGAATTGGGCATGGATGGCAAGTCGTTTCAGCTCAGCCAGAGCGCTGGTATTTCACCATGCGCCGTATTCACCTGGAATTGAATTACCTCCTGAACTGGTACCACACTGGTGTGGTACCGCTTTGGCCCCATTCTGGTACCACACTGGTGTGGTACTGCTTTGGCCCCATTCTGGTACCACACTGGTGTGGTACTGCTTTGGCCCCATTCTGGTACCACACTGGTGTGGTACTGCTTTGGCCCCATTCTGGTACCACACTGGTGTGGTACCGCTCTGGTACCGCTCTGGTACCACTCGGGTCGAAGCCGATAATGGTCGCCGCGAACACCATCCGAAAATCGGCTTGTCGGGCAATTTGACAGCACACATTTCGGCGGCGAAAGTGAGTCAAGATCAAATTCGACCGGAGGGCAGGGCGTGCAGGAATTGACGATGAATGATGCCGGCCGCTGGCGTGTCACCATGAGCTCGGGCTCCGTCCATGTCCTTGAAATTCGGGTGCCCCCGGAGAAGTCGTGGGTGACGCGGATGCCCCGACTGGAGGCACCGACGGAAGATGTCCCGTCCGTGGACCTCCGCCTCGATGACACCAGGGTCGAACTCCTGGGCCTGGGCCTGGGCCGGCTCAGGGTTGGGGAGGACGGCCTGCTGATCCTCGATGTCCGCCGGGACGGGATCCACAAAACGCTCCGCACGACCACGACCGTCACCACCATCGAGCCCCTGTAGTGAGCCCGGCGTTGCGTGTGGCCATCAGCGGAGACTGGCACGGAAACTTTGGGATTGCCCGAGCCACCGTACGAGTGGTCGCCCAGCTCGGCATCGAGACGATGTTCCACGTCGGAGACCTTGGGGTCCTATGGCATGGCCCGGGCAAAGGGAAGTTCGATCGACGCCTTGAGCGGGAGCTCGGCATAGCCGGCATCCGGTTCTACTTCGTAGATGGCAACCATGACGCACACACTGAGCTTCGCGAGCTACCACTGCAGGCCGACGGCACGCGGCGGCTCTCGGACCACGTCTCGTACGTGTCCCGCGGCCTGGTGCTCGAGCTCGGGGGCGTGAGGTTCGGGGGCCTGGGCGGGGCCTACTCCGTCGACAGAGCGTTTAGGACGGAGGGGAAGAATCTGTGGGCGGAACTCGAGGAGCCGACGGCTGAGGAGGCCGAGCTGCTGATCTCCCGCGGCCCGATCGACGTGCTCATCTGCCATGACGTGCCGGCCGGCGTGCAGGGTCTCCGCAGCGACCTGTACCTGCCCCGAGAGATCGACGAGGCGAGCCGCCGCACCCGCGACCTGCTCCAGCGAGTGCTGGCGGCCATGAAGCCCCCAGTGGCCTTCTCAGGCCACTGGCACCAGCGGCACACCGAGGTCCTCGAGTGGCCTGACGGGTCGACGACCGTGCATGTCCTGCCCCACGAGACCCACTGGGGTTCGAACACGGTCATCGTCACCTTCCAGGACGACGGCGAGATCAGTGTCGAGCCGCTGACGAGGACGCTCTGAGGGATGCTGGCCCACCTGTATCTGGACATCGACGGCGTCCTCATTGCCGATCGTCGTGAGGGCCCCGAGGATCTGACGACCTTCCGGCTCGGATCGCACCGCCAGCCGGCCGCCCCCGTCTGGTCCGGCGGGTATGTCAGCGTGCCGCCGCACACGTGGGCCCAGGTTGCCCCGGCCATGGTCGAGACGCTCAACGCCCTGATCAGGCGATACGGCCTGCAGGGCCACTGGGTGTCCTCATGGAGCGCCGAGGCCCCGGCGCTCGGGGAGAGCGTCGGGCTGCGTGGCTCGGGGGAGTGGCCGGTCCTCGAGGTCGCTGCGCGGACCTGGGGCAGCAGATGGTCCAAGCTGCGTGTGGTGCGGGACCACATCGCACAGGCCCGGCCCGCCGCCGCAGTCTGGATCGACGACCAGCTAAGGGTGCAGCACGAGGCGAAGTCATGGGCCCTCCACGCCGGGGTCCAGGCCATCGCGCCGGATGCTGTCCAGGGGGTCTCGCCGAAGGATCTTCAGGTGGTCGAGCACTACCTCGCCCGGCGTCTCGGCAGTCCCGGGGGCTAGGTCACCCGAGCCGCTCGTTGAGCTCGGCAGCCTCCACCACAGCGCGCTTGCGGCTGGATGCGGCGGCGACGACGGCGTTGTGCACGAAGGCCTCGGGCGAGATGCCCTCCTTCTGAGCGGCCGCCCGGATCGATCCGAGCTCCTCCGTCGCTGAACTCGACGGTATGCGTCGCCTGTGCGAGTGCCTCCGGCGTCTTCAAGGACAAGGCCACGATCCAGTCAGGCGGCTCCAAGCCGCGGAGCTCGTCGATAGCGATCCGAGCTCGCGCGGCCGCGATCTGTACCCTCCGGTCGGAAGCCGTACGGCGACTACTACGCCGAGTACAGTGAGAAGGTCGACGAGCTCCTCAGGAAGTTTCCGCTCGGCACAGCGATCGAGGGCGAAGGCGCTCAGAAGGAGTTCATCAAGCTGCTCGGAGCTACTCAGCGGCTGCAGAACGTCCTCACCTCCTTCGACGAGTTCACCGAAACGAGATCCTTACCGAGCGACAGAACCAGGACTACCGCAGCGTCTACCTCGACCTCTACGCCGAGTTCCGGAAAGACGGTGACTCAGAGTCGATCAACGAGGACGTCGTCTTCGAGATCGAACTGGTCAAGCAGATCGGGATCAATGTCGACTTCATCCTGATGCTCGTCCAGAAGTACCGCGACAAGCGCGGCGACGGCGAGGACAAGGAGTTGCGCGCCGAGATCACCCGGGCCATCGACGCCAGCCCGTCACGCCGCAACAAGCGCGACCTTATCGAAGACTTCGTTGACCGCGTCTCAGCTGAGGGAGACGTGGATGACGAGTACGAGTGGCGGCGCTACATCGCCGAACGGCTCGAGTGGGAGCTCAGCCGGATCATCGAGGACGAAAGCCTGCGTCCGGAAGAGACGCGGAGCTTCGTCGACGCATCGTGCCGCGAAGGGTCACTCCGCACCTCGGGCACCGCCATCACGAAGGTACTCCCACCGGTCTCGCGATTCTCCGCACAGGGCGGCCATGGTGAGAAGAAGCAGCGTGTACTAGCCAAGCCTGGTGAGTTCTTCGAGTGGTTCTTCGGGCTAAGCTCAAGGAAGGATTAGCGGCAGCCTTGCTGCATCAATCACACCGAGCGGAGATTGGGGGAGGAAATGACGGCGAAAGAATCACCGATCGCTGGCGGCGGCCCTGAGATGGAGCAGTATGCTCAACTGAAGGCATTCAGCGAGCAGGGCCACGGGCCTTGGACGGTCCTTAAGGACTCTGAGTATCGAGACGGCATCAGTTTCGGAATCTACTGCGCTCTCGGGGATCCTGCGCAGCGCGAGAAATTTCTCACCGACCCTGCTTGGGACCTGACTGTAACCTCGGGCGCACCGGGTTTCTCCCAGAGCGGCCGCGGGGAGACGACGTATCACCGCCGCTGGGCGGATAAAGGCGTCGAGCCCCTTGTGCTCCAACGCGAGTTTTACGGTGCACGAGAAGACTACCTGGAGATCCAGCAGGAGTTCCGACTCTTTCACAATCTGGCGGTCGACAAGCAGAGCGAAAATCTCATCAAGCCCTATGATGATGGAACTGAAGAAGTCGCGGTGAAGTTCGAGGGCAAGCGGGTGCTCGCTCGAACTAGGCTCATCAAACAGTACATGGCAGCACGCCAACTGGACCTCCATCTCTATATTGATTCGATCGTGCATGGGTCCAAGGGTGAGACGTTGCCCGAAGAGTGGATCATCGAAACGGGCGACACTCGCATTGAGCTTCACACGCCCAAAGACGGGTTCCCTTTTGGCAGGCCATTCAGCCGGATGCTAGGCAAGAAAATCATACCCCCCGGTCCCATTGAGACGTGTGGCATATGGCCGTACGAAGCCCCAGAGGTATATCCAGAGTTCATCATCGGAGAAGACGAATATGGCCGGCCCGTTTACTTCACTTCCGATCCGGATAAGCTAGCCAACTATTTTGGAAAAAACCCGGAAGCTCCCCATTATCTGACGCCCGTTCATTTCCGAAAGGACGTGCTGCAGAAGTACTATGACAGGCCCGAGCTTTACAGCGTCACAGACGGACGGCTGCGCTGTGCGGGGCTGTGGAGCTGCCACATCGACAACGACCATGAGGATCGGGTCACCGTCTTCCTAGGCGACTTGGGGCGCGACCTTCCAGCTAGCGAGCGCGACTACTGGCGCGGCTTTATGATCACCCCCGACGTAAAGATTAGCGAGACGAACTATCGCCGATCCTTCCTCGGTCAGTTCGCCGATCCGAAGACGGTGGACCTGCTGTTCGAGCGGCAGTATGGCGAAGTCAATGAAGCTTGGACCAAGTCTTTCGGCTGGCCATTGTTCAGAGATCCGGAGGGGCCGGACAAGCAGCTCTTGAGCCGTCTGCGCCTGCCGCTGAACGACAGCCAGGCGGAGTTCGAATTGTCGATCCGCGTCCTCACGCAGCTCTTGGTCGATGCGCTCAATGAGAAGTCGATAGGGGCAGCGCTATTGAGCAAGCAGTCTAACGAGAAAGGCATCTCAAAGCTCGAACGTCTACTGAAGCAGGAGGGGTATTCCCATGTGGAGGACGTCAAGGTCCTCCGGCGACTGCAGGAGTTGCGCTCAAAGGTGACCGCACACCGCAAGGGATCCGACTACGAGGAGGTGCTCGACAAGAATCTGGGCTCCTTACGTGGTCGCGAAGCTGTGTCGGCGCTGATGCAGGAACTTCTCGATCTGCTGCACCGGGCTGAGGAATGGGCTGGAAGGAGAGAGGTCGGCTCGGCCGGGAGTGCTGTAGCCGGCTCGCCTGCCTCATAACGTGGGACAGTTGGTCCGGCGTGTGAGCGCCCGGCCGGCCGGCAAGGCGGAAACGGTGGCGAACGACGCGCAGGGCTGCCGTCGAATGGGTAAGGCGTGCAGAGGCGGCGACGGCCGTGCCCGTAGCAACCGGCGACAGCCCGCGCCTTTCGAAGTGCCGCGTACCCACAAGCCATCGAAGCGGCCGGCCACAGTCTCACCCGAGGATCGTCAGGTGCGGATCGCTGCGGCGCAGCCGACTTCAAGTTGGACCAGCGCTGCGGCAGCGAGACGCCGGAATGGCAGTCGCGCTCTCGCTGGAGAAACCCAAGGTCGCGCCGGCGCGGCGTCGTTTCACGAGCAGCTGTGACCGCCGGGTCCCGATCGCGCCGCGAAGGCCCGGGCCATTCTGAACGGGCGGTGACGTATCGAGACCGCACCGTGGATTGTCGACGTGGCCAACGAGAAGGGGCTACAAGGACCGACCTGCTTCGCCTTGAACCCGGTTGAGCGCGGCTCTCAGCCGGCCTTGACGAGGGCGAGCTCGTCCCAGTGGGTCGTCGCGCGCGGGGAGAGCTTCTGGCGCTTCATCTGCCACTGGGGGCCGGGGCGGAGGCCGCCGTGGCCGAGGCCGACCGAGCCGCCGCCGAGCTTGCGGTTGACCTGGTCGACGAGCTCGGCGATGCCCTCGTCCTCGTGCCGGAACCGGAACGGCTCGAACGCGGCCTGCCCGTCAGCTGGGCGGAGGTCGGTGAGCATGATCCCAGCCCTGGCGTACCGGGTGCCCTCGTGCAGCAGCGGCAGGATCCGCCCGGCGGCCTTGGCCAGGACGACCGGGTCCGACGTCGGCGCCGGCAGCGGCACCAGCACCGAGGGGAAGTCGCGCTGGGCGGCGAAGTGCGAGGTCCCGGCGAACACCGTCAGCAGCTTGGCCTTCTGGGGGTGCCTGAGCAGCCGGGCGGCGGCCTGCTGCCCGTACACGGAGAGGACCTGCCGCATCCCTCCCGACTCGTGACCGGCCCGGAGAAGGACCGGGAGAAGATCAGCTGCTCCTTCCCGACCCGCTCCTCCTCGAGCGTGACCGCGGGGGTGCCGGCCAGCTCGAGGACGGTGCGCATGATGGCGACGTTGAACCGGGTTCGGATCGCGACCGGGTCTGCCGCCCTGAGCTGGGCGATCGTGGTGATGCCCTGGGCGGCCAGGCGCCGCTCGAGCCGGGAGGCAATGCCCCACACCTCCGACACCGGCAGCCTCGCCAGGAGGGCGTCGCGCCACTCGGGCCGGGGCGAGTCCCACACGCACCTCGGGGCGTGCTGCCGACAGGAGCTACCCGGCTGCGGTTCGCCGGTGATGATGTCGTACATGGCAAAGTTGCGCGAAATGAGCCTCTCCGCCCCCGCTCATGATGCCTACTCCTCCCGACTGGTTCTCGTCCGAAATGCTGGACTCGGACTTCAGCCCGCCTGACTCCTACTGTCCCACTCCCCGAGTACGATTCGCTTCGAGCGTAGGTCGCTCGCCTCAGAAACCCACGGCTCACCGGCGGAGTAAATCGCCCGCAATGCCTTGACCGCAATTTCTACAGCGTACCCCGTCGCCCCCTGACGATCTTTGTCCTTCACCTTCTGACCATGTACAATATTACTCCTGACGGAATATGCATTCCCGAGATCGGTCATCATTTTCCGCCTAAGCTCAACGTCCTCTTCGAGGAGGATTGCAAGCGAGGAGGTCACGCGATTTACTGTCTCAATCTTAGTTCCAACCAAGCTTTCCCAACAAATTACGGCATCGATGAGGCTGTCGTCTGGATCAAACCTTTCATTGAGTGCTGAGACAAGCCGCCGAGCGGCGATGTCAAGACTCGGGTTATGATTTTCGTCAACAACTTTTGCCCAACGCTCAATGCCAGCAATATCCGCCTCTTTGATCTGGACGACTGCTCGTGGGAACCCGAACGGAATGCCGCTGCTCGCCCCCCACCCTCCGAGAAACGGGACAATGCGGGTGGAGAATGTCAGTCTCGGGGCGCGCAGCTGATCATCCGTGGAGGCCAAAGCGAACGCCAGGGGCAGGAGATTCCACACGCGATTTTCGTGAGCGTGAAAATCATCCTGGGTTCTCTGCTCGACCGTCCGGCCGCGACCCATCTCGACGGCTGCAGGGAGTTCTCCCAGTAAGACCGCCGTCGTAGGGGCTCTGCGACCCGCCGTGGCTGCTTGCGCCCCCTGCCCAGAAACTCCAAGAATGCTTCCCCACGGGGTAGTAATCCGCAACCCGTCGGGAATAGACAAACCAGTGAGGCCGTGGATTATCATAATTTTGACGGGCTCCCCATGGATGGCCTTTTTCATTTCCGTCAAGTTATCTAGCACCCATGAACAAAATTCCTTTTCGGAGGAAGGAGCTTCGACTTTCGATCGACGTAGCGCTGGAACTATGAATGCGGTGGGGATCGTTTCCGGCTGAACCAGTGCACCGCCACCTGGGTATGAGAAGAATGTGCCCATTCCGCCACCAGCAGACCACATCGCCTCAAATTCGCTGTCGGCATTCAGCGTGTCCAGCGCTGTCTGATATTCCTTCGCATGGAGGATCGCAGATGTCACGCCCGGGCTGACAGTGAGGAGAGGCTCGTCCTCAGGGTCAGGCAAGCCCCACTGCGGCTCGGGCGGATTCTGCATGATCGCATATGCGACCCGGGCCAGCTCACGCAGCGCGGCTTCCGACGCCTCGGCACCACTCGACTTACTGGCTTCCATCCCTGAGTCCCCCATCATTGGTCGCGCAAAACGCGGCACTTCGCCGCTATCGGGACGATAGCCAAGAAACATGCGACCCGTCACTAGCTTGGCAAGAATCGCAAACGTGAGCCGGGGCGACGGTTCGAGGGACGCGAGCTATCCGACCTTTCGTGTTGTTGACCAACGCCTGTGCACGATCACCGCCCCCTCCCGGCCAGCCAGTTTCGACAGGGCCACCGGCCCCGTGTACTCGGCGACCTCGCTGCCCCACGAGCACCGCCGTCCGCGCCGTCCGCCGGAGTCCTGGAGCTCTGTCAGCGAAGCGTGGGGTAACTGGCCCAGTCGCCGTTCGCCAGCCGCCACCATCGTGTTGCGGCGGTGGTGGAGAGGCCGAGCAGGTCTGAGATGAGCCGCGGGTGCATGTGCTGTGCGAGCTCGAGTGGGCCGGAGACGGATAGCCAGCAGCGACGGACACCGGGGCGACAAGCAGCTCGGGCCCCGCGGCGCCGGGCCGGAGCGGGATCACCGCGTCGACTGCCCCGACCATGGCCCCGCCTCGCATCCATTCAAATCAGTATTCTACACATCCTTGCCACCTGTGAACATTTCTTCGAATTATAGGCCGCGCACATGACACGCGCGGAGCGGGCGGCTGCGGTACCGTGCTGGCAGCCGCCACCCTCGGCGGCTCGGGGGAGGGGAGCAGGATGCGGCAGGACCTGGTGCGCGAGCTCGCGCTGCAGATCACCGGCCTGCCCCCCTTGCCCGCCGCCCGGCCACGGCCCGAGCGGTTCCTGGCCCGCCTCGGCGCCGCCCGCGCGTTCCAGGCCGCCCAGCGGCGCCTGCCCAACCCGGCCGCCGCGGACCCGGCCGAGGCCGAGCTCGGCGACTGGCTGCGCACCCAGCGCACCCGGGCCCGAACCGGGTCCATCACGCGCCAGGAGCGGGCCCTGCTCGAGGACGGCCTTGGCCGGCACTGGGACGACCCGGTCGCCCGCGACCGCGCCGACACCGCCAGCTCGCCCGCTACCAGGCCTTCACCGCCCGCCACGGGCACCCGCCCCGCCCGGTCCTGTCCGGGACCGAGAGGAACCTCTACGACTGGGCGGGCGCCCAACGGCGCGCCCTCGTCGACGGGTCCCGGCCCGACCGCATCGAAAGGCTCCGGGCCGTCCTGCGCGGCGCACCCCTGAGCGGGCCGCACCTGTGCCCGTTCCCGCATAGCACGGTCTGATCGGATCAGCATCTCCTCTCAATGTCTCCGAACGCCACCGGGCTTGGGGCGCTTCTGTGGGGTCCCAGGCGCGGTCGCCTGAGGCGGGGTTTCGGGCCCGGATATGGCCGTTTTGGGGGTCCTTGAC